>CBDTZA010000415.1:0-2543 GCA_965364785.1 uncultured Roseovarius sp.
TGAGGCCGCCGCGCGCCATGCGCTTTATGGTCATGTTCCGGGCGGGGCCGCCTATTCCACCGGCCATTGGCTGCGCGAGGTGGCGCCGCTTTTGCAGGGGGCCGAGCGCCCGATTATTGTCGGCGGCACCGGGCTTTATTTCTCTGCCCTGACCGAAGGGCTGGCCGATATCCCCGCCACCCCGCCCGATCTGCGCCAAAGGGGCGACCGGATCAGGGAAAGCGAGGGCCTGCAAGTGCTGCTCGAGGCCCTTGACCCCGAGACCCGCGCCCTGATCGACTCGCAAAATCCGATGCGCGTGCAGCGCGCCTGGGAGGTGTTGCAGGCCACCGGTCGCGGGCTGGCGGACTGGCAGGCCAACACGCCGCCGCCGCTTTTGCCGCTTGCGGCCTGTCAGCCGCTTTTGGTCGAGGCCGACAAAGACTGGCTTAACACCCGGATCGCACGACGATTTGATGCGATGCTGGACATGGGCGCGCTTGACGAAGTGCAGGCGAACCTGCCTGACTGGGATGCGGCGCGGCTCTCGTCCAAGGCGATTGGCGCGCCCGAACTTGTGGCCTATCTGCGCGCCGACTTGACCCTTGACGCCGCCCGCGAGGCCGCCACCATTGCCACCCGGCAATTTGCCAAGCGTCAGCGTACCTGGTTTCGCGCAAGAATGCGCCAATGGCGGCGGATTGCCGCCGAAACGATTTAGAATTTTCGTCATTTTTTCCTGACATTGCGCCATTTATGTGTAACTGATTGGTCTAAATACGACTATTTCACGGATTCCCTGTTCACATCGGAGCGATGCAAACCATGCGCCATGCCGAAATCAAGACCCTTGTCCAATGGGCCAAGGGCAGCGATTGGCGCGGCACCTTGCAACATAGCAGCGAGGCGCATGCGCTGATCTGGATCACCCGCGGCCAGGGTATTGTGGTGGTTGATGGACTCCGACGTGGCATCGGTGTCCACAACGCATTGGCGATCCCGGCGGGCACGATGTTTTCGCTGGATCTGGGCAAGACCGGCTTTGGCCTTGTCTGCCTTGTGCCGGCAAAAGGGCCGATCCTGATGCCCGACACGACACAGCATCTGCGCATCCGCGATGTCACCAGCCAGAATGAACTCACCGCGATCCTCGAGGCGATGCAGCGCGAACAAAGCGCCGCGCGCCCGTTCATGGATGAGGCGATGAATGCGCAGGCCAGTATCCTGACCGTCTGGCTGCGCCGCGCGATGATCGCCTATGGCGCCCCCGACAAGGCGAGTGCCACAGAGCGCCTGATGCGGGGCTATTCGGCGCTGATCGAGCGCGATTACACCAGCGGCCGCGCGATGGCGGTCTATGCCCGCGCGCTTGGCGTGACGCCGACGCATCTCACGCGGGTCTGCCGCCAGGCCTCGGGGCTGACGGCGGCGGATATGCTGACCGAACGCAGCCTTCACGCCGCGCGCAGCCTGCTGGAAGACGCCGACATGCCAATCGGTCAGGTCGCCGCCATGCTTGGCTTTGGCAGCGCCGCCTATTTCTCGCGTTTCGTTCTCCAGCACACCGGGCTAAGCCCCTCGGCGCTTCGGGCCAGGGCCGCAGAGCGCACCATGCGCAAAAACACCGCCTGAGCAGGATTGATGCCGGTGCGTTCCGGTCAGAGCGGGTTGCGCTAGAGAGCCGCCCGTTATCTAATGCGGGGAATGGTTTGATCAGTGAATCGGGCACTTGCCCCCTCTTTGAAAGCGTCCCATGTCGCGACACACCTGCCCCCCGCCCCATCCTGCCGCTCACCGCTACGTTGGTGATCTCAAGGCCGGGCGCATGGACAGGCGCGAATTCCTGAGCCGCGCGACCTCGCTTGGCCTGACGGCGGGCGCGGCTTATGCGCTTGGCGGCCTGCCCGGCCCCGCGCTCGCCGATCAACCCGCCATCGCCCAGGGCGGCACCCTGCGCATTCAGCAAAACGTCAAACCGCTGAAAGATCCACGCAGCTATGACTGGAGCGAGCTTGGCAATCAGACCCGCGGATTTCTGGAATATCTGGTGGAATATGTCGCCGACGGCAGCTTTCGCGGCATGCTGCTTGAAAGCTGGAGCGTCAATGAGGATGCCACCCGCTATCTTTTGAGCGTTCGCAAAGGCGTGACCTGGAACAATGGCGATGCCTTTGACGCCGCCGACGTCGCGCGCAACATCACGCGGTGGTGCGACACCACAGAGGCCGGCAATTCCATGGCGGGACGGTTTGCCGGGATGATTGATACCGACACCGGACAGGCCCGCACCGGTGCCATTACCGTGCTTGATGACAGCACCGTGGCCCTTGCCCTCTCGGCCCCGGATATTTCGATGATTGCCAATATGGCGGATTATCCGGCGGCGATCGTGCATGAAAGCTATGCCGGGGATGATCCGTTCACCCATGGCATCGGCACCGGCCCGTTCCGCCCGGTCTCGATGACCGTCGGCGAGAGCTGTATTCTGGACCGCCACCCCGATCATATCTGGTGGGGGACCGAGGTTTACGGCGGGCCTTACCTCGATCGCGTGGAATTCATTG
>CBDTZA010000416.1:0-2518 GCA_965364785.1 uncultured Roseovarius sp.
GCCGGTCTCGGTCGTGCTGTTTGCGGTGGCGACGGTGCCGGTCTTTGCCGCGCTCTTTGCCCGCCTGATCATCAAGGAACCGACGCGCCCGGCCACATGGGTGACGATTGTGGCGGTAATGGCGGGCATCGCCTTGGCGGTCTTTGGCGGCGAGGGCGCGCAGGTGGGCCTTGATCGCAACGCTCTTTTTGGGGCCTTGGCGGGCCTTGGCGTGGCGATGGTTCTGGCAATGAACTTTGTTATTCTGCGCGCCCAGCCTCAGGTGCCGATCCTGTTGGTGATCGGCCTTGGCGCGCTGATGGCCGGGGCCACGGGCGCGGTGATCACCGGAAGTGCCGCGATGATGCAGGGCGAAATCTGGGCGATTGCCATCTGCGGGCTAATGATCTTGCCGGTCTCGTTTTTCTCGCTGTCGCTGGCCTCGCGCTATACGCATGCCTCGAATGTCAGCCTGCTCTTGTTGCTTGAAACCGTTCTGGGCCCGATCTGGGTCTGGCTTGGAATCGGCGAGGCGCCGACGCCGCTCATGCTTTTGGGCGGGGTTGTGGTGGTGGTGAGCCTTGCCATTTACCTCTGGTTTACCGGGCGGCGGGTGAGCGCGCGGGCGAACATGAGTTCGGGCAAATCAAAAACGACAAGATAAGTCGCAAAGCGGCATGTCACACCTCAAAGAGCGGTGTTTCGTTAAATCAGACGAACACCGGGAGAGCGGACATGGCTGAAGATCTGAAACGCAGGACACGCAGCGGTGGTCGCGCGGGCAGTGTGGCCCGACGTGGCAGCGCGGTGATCGAACAGATGCCATGGAACCCGCCGATCAATACCGACCGCCCGACAGAGCCACTGGACGAGACGGGCGTCGAGGCCATTCACAACGGCGCGATGCGGATTCTCGAAGAGATCGGCATCACCTTTCTCAACCCCGAAGCGGTTGAGATTCTGCGCGCCTCGGGCGGCTGTACCATTGAGGGTGAAAACGTCCGCATGGGCCGCGATTTCGTGATGGAGATGATCGCCAAAGCCCCCGAGCAATGGACAATCACGCCGCGCAATCGCGATCACAAGCTGACCATTGGCGGGCGGCATCTCAATTTCGGCAACGTCTCGTCGCCGCCAAGCTATTGGGACATGAAAATCGGCCGAAAAGTGACCGGCACTCGCGAGATGTGCCAGCACCTTCTGATGCTCAGCCAGTATTTCAACTGTGTGCATTTCGTCGGCGGTTATCCGGTCGAGCCGCAGGATATTCATGCCAGCATTCGCCACCTCGATGTGCTTTATGACAAGCTGACGCTGACCGACAAGGTGGCGCATGCCTATTGTCTTGGCAAAGAGCGGGTTGAGGACGTGATGGAGATGGTCCGCATCGCCGGCGGCCTTAGCCATGAAGAATTCGAGGAAACCCCTCGGATGTACACCAACATCAACTCGACCTCGCCGCTCAAGCATGACTTTCCGATGCTTGATGGCTGGATGCGGTTGGCGCGGCGCAATCAGGGGCTTGTGGTAACCCCCTTTACCCTGGCGGGCGCCATGGCCCCGGTCACAATGGCGGGCGCGGTTGCGCAATCGCTTGCCGAGGCGCTTTGCGCTGTGGTGCTGGCCCAGCTGATCCGTCCGGGTGCGGCCTGTGCAATCGGGACCTTCACCAGCAATGTGGATATGAAATCCGGCGCGCCCGCCTTTGGGACGCCCGAATATATGCGCGCCACCCAGATGACCGGGCAAATGGCGCGGTTTTACAAGCTGCCGATGCGTGCATCAGGCGTCTGTGCCGCCAACGTGCCCGACGGTCAGGCGATATGGGAGACATCCAACAGCCTGTGGTCAGCGGTGCAATCAGGCGCGCATATGGTCTATCACGCGGCTGGATGGCTAGAGGGCGGATTGATCGCCAGCCCTGAGAAATTCATCATGGATTGCGAAATCCTTCAGCATATTCAACGCTATATGGACCCGATGCTCACGGCCACAGGTGTCGATGACATTGCCATTGATGCCATTCGAGAGGTTGGCGATAAGGGTCACTTCTTTGGCATTCAGCACACCCAGGATCGCTATACCACCGCATTCTATCAACCCTTCCTGAGCGATTGGCGCAATTTTGAAGCATGGGAGGCCGCAGGCAGTGTCTGGACCCCGGCACGGGCGCATCAGATCTATCAGGATATCATCGCCAGTTTTGAAGCCCCGCCAATGGAGGACAGTATTCGCGAGGAGCTGGCCGCCTTTGTCGAGCGACGCAAGGCCGAGGGCGGTGCGCCTACGGATTTCTGATACCCATCGAAAACCGGCACCGGTCTTAATCCAGCGCCTCACAGCCCCGCCCCTGAGATATGGGGCGGGGCATGGGAGGTTGTCCTTAGGGAGCTTCAGATACACCGCTGACCAGGCACGACAAGCTCGAACCCGGTGATTTCGAACTCGTAAAGCTCTGAATTGTCAGGCCGCATGGCGCGCGCGATAAGACGGCCATCCTCGGCGTGATAGACCGCGTGCGCCGTGTGCAGGGCGCGAT
>CBDTZA010000417.1:0-2499 GCA_965364785.1 uncultured Roseovarius sp.
AACCAAGCTGTGACAAAGATTGACCATGCAAACAGCGGAACCTTGAACAGGGTCATGCCCGGTGCGCGCATGTTCAGGAAGGTGGTGATCATGTTGATCGCGCCCAGAATCGAGCTTGCGCCCGAAACGTGTACCGCAAAGATCGCCAGATCCATCGACATGCCGGCCTCATTGGTCGACAGTGGCGGGTAAAGAACCCAGCCCACGCCCGAGCCAAGCTGACCATTGCCGCCCGGCGCCAGAAGCGAGGCCACACCCAGAGAGGTGCCCGCAACATAAAGCCAGAAGGACAGGTTGTTCATCCGCGGGAATGCCATGTCCGGTGCGCCGATTTGCAGCGGCATGAAATAGTTGCCGAAGCCCCCAAAAAGCGCAGGGATAACAACGAAAAACATCATCAGAACGCCGTGATACGTGATCATCACGTTCCACAGGTGACCGTTGGGCGTACAATCCGCCGTGGCCTGAGCGATGAAACGCGCGCCTTCAAGGCACATGTATTGAACGCCCGGCTCCATCAATTCCATCCGCATATAGACGGTGAAAAGAACCGAAATCAGGCCAACGAATGCCGAAACGACCAGGTAAAGGATACCGATATCCTTATGGTTCGTGGACATGAACCAACGGGTGAAAAACCCGCGCTGATCTTCGTGCTCGTGGCCGTGAATGGCTGCATCTGCCATTGTTTGCCTCCTGCTGGTGTGTTGCAAGGCGCGACGTGAGAGCCAGTCTCACGCGCCTGTTATCCCTATTGGTTTTAGAGCGGATGCCCGGGCGCGGCAATGCGCGAAATTGATCCAGATCAAAGAATTTTGTCGCACCCCCTTGCGGATTGGCACCACAGACCCTTGAAAAGGGGGCAGGGGCGGCCTGGCCATGCCGACTATGCGCGCCACCGGGTGAATCGCCGGTTAAAATCAGGAAATTTACCCTTGGACATCCGATTTGACAGGCAGGGTATCAGCCCAGCCAACCGCCGTTTTACGGCCTTTTGTGGCGGCCGTCCGAATGCGAAAGCGCCGCGCAAAACGGGTTTGCACGGCGCTCTACAGTCTTGGTCGAAAGACTGATTATTCCGAGAAGGTCGCCAGATAGGCGGCAACATCGTCGGCACCCTTGCGCAGTTTGAAGGTCATTTTCGATCGGCTGCCAAGGTATTCGGCGGGATCGGTGATATAGTCGGCCAGCTCGTCCTCGTCCCAGACAAGACCTTCTTCGCCCTTGGCGGCCAGTCCGTCGGAATACTTGAATTCGTCTTGAGAGCCCGCAGTACGGCCAATAATGCCGTAAAGATTGGGGCCGGTCTTGCCGCCCTTCACGATCGTTTCGCTGTCGGATTCGATCATGTGGCAGGCCTTGCACTTTTTGAATTCTTTTTCGCCTTTGGCGACGTCGCCGTCGGCCAGTGCGGGAAGGCTCAGCGCGAGAAGGGTGGCGGATGCTGCAAGAATCGTCTTCATAAGGTACCTCTTTGGAGTGTTGATCTGAGTGTGTTGGCCTGATCATAGCCCGGCATTGGGGTCATGCAACCGTGAAGTTTGCCGCAGGCGGCGCATTGCATCGTCAAAAGGTCTGGCCAAAGCAGCGGCGCAGAGCCACATCAAGATCATCCATTCCCACCGGCAGGCCCAGATCCACGAGGCTGGTGACGCCGTGTTCGGTGATGCCGCAGGGCACGATGCCCGAGAAATGCCCAAGGTCCGGTTCGACATTGATCGAGATGCCGTGAAAGCTGATCCATTTGCGCAGGCGGATGCCGATGGCGGCGATCTTGTCTTCTGGTTTCTGCCCCGTGGTGGTCAGCGGCTTGTCGTCGCGCACCACCCAGACACCGACGCGGCCGGGGCGAATTTCGCCCGTCACGTTGAACTCGGCCAGTGTGGCGATTACCCATTCCTCAAGCTGCTCGACAAAACGGCGCACATCGCGCCCGCGCTTGCCCACATCCAGCATCACGTAAATCACCCGCTGGCCGGGGCCGTGATAGGTATATTGCCCGCCGCGCTTGGACGGGTAGACCGGAAAGCGGTCCGGATCGGTCAGATCGGCGGGCTTGGCCGAGGTGCCGGCCGTGTAAAGCGGCGGATGTTCCAACAGCCAGATCGCCTCGGCCGCCTCGCCATTGGCGATTCGTTCGGCCCGCTCTTCCATCGCGGCGGTGGCCACCAGATAGGGCACAAGCCCCTCTGAGCGGTGCCATTCAACGCCGTTTTGATCAATTGCGATGGGTTTTTTAAGGGGCAAGGCGAAACTCTGTGCACGTCCTACTGGACAGTTATGCTAGTATTGAAGAAAGTCCTGATGCTTGGTTAGAGGAGAAGAGAGATGTTTTCAAAGCAATTTGTCATGAGCGCCGTGGCTGCCAGTATGGCCGTGATGCCCGGCACGCGCGCGGCGGCGGATTTTGCCGATGGTCTGGTGGGCGGTCTTGTCGGCGGCGCGGTGAGCGGGGTCATCGTGAACGAAAGTGCCAAGGCGCGTGAGCGTAACCGGGCA
>CBDTZA010000418.1:0-2495 GCA_965364785.1 uncultured Roseovarius sp.
CCCGCCGGTACAGGCCACGACCCGCGCCGCGTTTTCCGGCGACTTGAGCGTCACCACATCACGCGCGCGAATGTTTTTCTCAAGCAGGTTCATCACCGCCCGGCCAGAGGCCTCGGCATATTGATCGCGGCTCTCGTAAGGGGCGGGCGCGCCCGAGCTGTTCATCAGGGCAAGGCCAATCGCCTCGGAAACACAGGCCATGGTGTTGGCCGTAAACTGACCGCCACAGGCGCCGGCCGAAGGACAGGCGACCGCTTCGAGCTTTTCAAGATCGCAGGTGCTGAGGTTGCCGGCCTGATGCTGGCCGACGGCCTCGAACACATCCTGAACGGTGACATCGCGGCCATCAAGACGACCCGGAAGGATTGAGCCGCCATAAAGGAAAACCGACGGCACGTTGAGCCGCACCATCGCCATCATCATCCCCGGCAGCGACTTGTCACAACCCGCCAGACCGACAAGCGCGTCATAGCAATGCCCGCGCATGGTCAATTCCACCGTGTCGGCAATCGCCTCGCGGCTGGCCAGCGAGGACCGCATGCCCTCATGGCCCATCGCGATACCGTCGGTGACGGTGATGGTGGTGAATTCACGCGGGGTGCCGTGGGCCTCTTTGACGCCCATCTTGGCCGCCTGTGCCTGACGATTGAGCGAGATGTTACACGGCGCCGCCTCGTTCCAGCAGGTGGCAACACCGACGAGCGGCTGGTGAATTTCCGCCTCGCTCATGCCCATGGCATAATAATACGACCGATGCGGGGCCCGCTCGGGGCCCTCTGTCACATAACGGCTGGGCAGTTTGGCTTTGTCGAATTTGGTCATGAGGGGCCTCCCGGTAAACGCTGGGCAACGGTCTAGGCCAGAGCCGCGAGACAGGCAAGCCGATTGCAACGCCCCGCGACCCCGGATAGCGTGCGCGCCATGCGATATGATGCCCATGACAGCCTTGTTGCGCCCGCGCGCAAATCCGCCGGCCTGCCCTACCTGATTGGCGGCACGGCGCTTGCCGCGCTGTTGTTTCTGAGCCTAAGTTATGGCTACGCCGAGCTTTTGCAGCGGGTTTTCCCAAAGGACATGTGGGCACGCCTTTCGCCCAGCATCGAAAATGCCACAAGCCCGGTCGGCGTGCTGGTGAACCTTTTTATCTTTGGCATGCTGATTGTCGCCCTCGCGGTCGCGCTAAGGGTGGTCCATAAACGCGGGTTTTTGACGCTTGTAGGCGCGCTTGCCCCGGCAAGCCGCCAGTTTCGCCGCGCCCTTGTCGCGATGCTGGCGCTCTATGTGGTGATCATGATGCTGCCTTTGCCAGAGGGGATGGACCCCGGACCAAACGTGGCTTTTGGCACATGGGCGGCGTTCCTGCCGCTCGCGCTTATCGGTCTGTTTATTCAGGTTTTTGCCGAAGAGGTGCTCTTTCGCGGCTATCTTCAAAGCCAGCTTGCGGCGCGGTTTTCCTCGCCCTTGATCTGGATCGGCCTGCCCTCGGTGGGCTTCGCGCTTTTGCATTATGACCCGGCCACCTTTGGCGTGAATGCCTGGATCGTGGTGCTTTGGGCCGGGGCTTTTGGGATCGCGGCGGGCGATCTTACCGCGCGGTTCGGCACACTTGGCCCGGCAACGGCGCTGCATTTCATCAACAATTTCGGCGCCATTCTGATCACCGCACCCCAGGGGCAATTTGACGGGCTTGCGCTATATTCCTATCCGTTCTCGATGGAGGATAGTGATGCGTTCTGGGCCTTCATGCCGATTGACATGATGATCCTTGTCTGTGGCTGGCTGACAATCCGGCTTGCGTTGCGAGGCTGATTGCATTTCCCGCTCGCCCCGCTTATCTCAGGGGCGAAACGCAACTGAGGGACCGGCCCGATGAACTGGATCACCAATTACGTGCGCCCGAGGATCAATTCGATCTTCTCGCGCCGCGAAATTCCCGAAAACCTGTGGTCCAAATGCGATGACTGCGGCACCATGCTGTTTCACCGCGAGTTGAGCGGCAATCTTAACGTTTGTACCAGTTGCGGCAACCACATGGCGATCACCCCGCGCGAACGCTTTGCCGGGCTGTTTGACGGCGGCGTTTTTTCCGAGGTCAACGTGCCCCTGCCAAACGCCGATCCGCTGCATTTCCGCGACCAGAAGAAATATCCCGACCGCCTGCGCGCCGCACAAAAGGTGACCGGCGAGAAAGAGGCGATGCTTGTTGCCACCGGCGAGATTGGCCGCACCCCGATCGTCGCCGCCGCGCAGGATTTCAGCTTTATGGCCGGCTCGATGGGCATGTATGTGGGCAATGCGATCCTTGCCGCCGCTGAAACGGCGGTCAAGCTCAAACGCCCGCTGATCCTGTTTTCGGCAGCGGGTGGCGCGCGGATGCAAGAGGGGATTCTAAGCCTCATGCAAATGCCGCGCACCACTGTGGCCGTGCAAATGCTGCGCGAGGCGGGTCTGCCTTATATCGTGGTGCTGACCCATCCCACCACCGGCGGCGTGAC
>CBDTZA010000419.1:0-2491 GCA_965364785.1 uncultured Roseovarius sp.
TGCGCACGCAACGCCACCAGACGGGGGCGCATGGCGGCAAACATCTCGTCCAGAAGGGCCGAGGTCATGCCGGGCTCGTAATCCTCCAAGAGGGCGTTATAAAGATCGCCGCCCTGCGCCAAGGCCGCCGCCTCCTGGCGCTTGAGGTCGATCACCTCGGCCAGAACCGGGGTGAACCGCGCGACATCATCGGCACCGCGCGCCTCGGCCCATTCGCCCTGGGCGCGACTTGTCAGACGCGCCAAGGCCACCGCCAGATCACCGGGCACCCGGCAAAGCCGCTCATAATCGCGCCGGATATGGCGCAACTGCGCGCGCGCAACATCATCCGCCGCCTCGGCCTGCGCAAGCCAGCCCCCGCGCCGGGGATCGGTGCGCCGGGCATGGATCACCGCCTGCATCGCACCGCTTTCCTCGGCCCTCTGATGCGCCGCGCCGCGAGGCATCATGGTTTCCTGATCCCAGCCAAGGCGCCCCGCCACCTGTGACAGGGCCTGCGTCTCGCGCTCATGCGCCATCAAATCGTCATAGGCAGACATCTCAGGTCCTCCGGATGGATTGCGCCAGCGGGTACTGGCTTAGGAAGCGGGCGCGCAGGATCAGAACCCAGACGATGACCGCCAGAAACTGATGCGCAATCGCAAGGTGCCAGGGCGCGATATAAAGCACCGTCACAATGCCAAGCACGACCTGCGCCACAAGGGCGCCAAAGGCGGCGCTAAAGGCGCGCGCCGTGGCCTCATTCGCGCAGCGACGCCCCTTGAGCCAGACGAAGATCGCGAAGGCAAAAAGCAGGTAACCGCTCAGGCGGTGCATGAACTGCACCGTGCCGGGGTTCTCGAAAAAGTTCCGCCAGGCGGGCTCGATCCCCATCATATCCGGCGGCAATATCCCCCCCGCCATCAGCGGCCAGTCGGTAAAGGTACGCCCCGCATCAATGCCCGCCACAAGCGCGCCGAGAATGATCTGGAAAAAGGCGAAATGCATCCAGCCGGTTGAGAGCGCAAAAAGCCGCCCCTCACCGCCGCGCCGCGCCTGCATCAGCTCGCGCTCTTCGCGCCCCAGCAGGAACACATACCAAGCGATCACGCCCAGAATGACAAAGGCCAGCCCAAGATGCGTCGCCAGGCGGTACGAGGCCACGGCGATCATCTCGCCCTTGAGGCCCGAGGCGACCATCCACCAGCCAATCGCGCCCTGCGCCCCGCCAAGCGCGCCGAGCACAAGCAACCGCCCGGTCCAGCCCGTCGGGATCTGGCGCGCCAGCAGAAAGCCGAAAAAGCCAAGCGCCCAGACCAGACCGATGAAACGGCCAAGCTGACGATGGCCCCATTCCCACCAATAGATCGCTTTGAACTCTGCAAGCGTCATGCCCTTGTTAAGCAATTCATATTGCGGAATGGTTTTGTATTTCTCGAATTCTTCGGTCCAGACGGACTCGGACATCGGCGGTAGTGCTCCGGTCACGGGTTTCCATTCTGTGATGCTCAGCCCGCTATCAGTGAGGCGCGTCAACCCGCCCACGGCGATCATCAGCACGACCAAACTGAACAGCACCAAAAGCCAGGCCCGGATGCCACGGCGCGCACCGCGTTTGCCCGCGTCGATCATGCCGCCACGTGGCGCCTCTGCGGTCGATTTCTCCGCGCTGCCGACCTCTTCGAAAATGCTGCGTTTTCCGCTCATCGTGAACCCCATTCTGTTTGCACGAAAGCCTAGTGCGCGACATGCCCCTCTTCAAGCGCGCTCAACCGTCGCGCTGCTTCCAGCGGACCATCTGCCGCAGCACCCCGTGCAGCATCTGCACATCTGCGCCGGTTAGCGCCATCCGGCTCCACATATTGCGCAGGTTGACCTTCATGCTCTCGGCCTTGTGCTCGGGAAAGAAAAACCCGGCCTCATCAAGCCTTGTCTCGTAATGATCGCCCAGCTTTTCGATCTCGATCTGCTCGGCCCAATGCGCCTTGGCCATATCAACCCGCTCGGGCACGATATCACTGGCGGCGCGCTGCCATTCATAGGCGGTCAAAAGCACGCATTGCGCAAGGTTGAGGCTGGCAAACTCCGGATTGACCGGCACGTTGATAATGGCATTTGCGCGCGCGATATCGTCATTCTCAAGGCCCGCGCGTTCCGGCCCGAACAGCACCGCCACCTTTTCGCCCGCCGCGATCCGTTCGGCCGCAATCTGCATGGCGCGCTCGGGGCTGACCACCGGCTTGGTCAGGCCGCGCGCCCTTGCCGTTGTGGCAAACACATAATGGCAGTCGGCCACCGCCTCTCCAGTCGTGTCGACAAGCTGTGCTTCATCAAGCAACCGCCCGGCGCCACTGGCCATTGCCACGGATTTCGGATTGGGCCAGCCATCGCGCGGCGCAACAATCCGCATCCGGTCAAGCCCGAAATTCCACATCGCGCGGGCCGCCGCCCCGATATTTTCGCCCATCTGCGGGCGCACCAGCACAAAGGCTGGCTGGGGTCTGCCAGTTGG
>CBDTZA010000420.1:0-2484 GCA_965364785.1 uncultured Roseovarius sp.
GAGCCGCTGAACAAGGATCGCATCTGTCTTGGGCATCGCGGTGTCTGGTGGGCCGAGATTGAAACCAAGGGCGAGATTGCGCATGGCTCGATGCCGTTTCTGGGCGATTGCGCAGTGCGCCATATGGGGGCGGTCATAGCCGAGATGGAAACCAGCCTTTTCCCCACCCTTGCCGCGCGGCGCACCGAGATGCCGGTGGTGCCCGACGGCGCGCGCGCCTCGACGCTCAACATCAATTCGATCCATGGCGGAGAGCCGGAACAGGCCAAGGATTACACCGGCCTGCCCAGCCCCTGCGTGCCGGATCGCTGCCGGATGGTGATCGACCGCCGCTTTCTGATCGAAGAAGATATCGCCGAGGTCGAGACCGAAATTCGCGACCTTCTGGAAATCGTGCGCAGCGCGCGCCCCGGGTTTGATTATGAAATCCGCGAATTGCACAGGGTTCTGCCCACGATGACCGAACGCAGCGCGCCGGTTGTGGGCGCAGTGGCGCAGGCGGTGCAACAGGTCTTTGGGCGTGCGGCTGATTATGTGGTCAGCCCCGGCACCTATGATCAAAAGCATATTGATCGGATCGGGCGGCTGAAAAATTGCATCGCCTATGGACCCGGCATTCTGGATCTGGCCCATAAACCCGATGAATATGTCGGCATCGACGACATGGAACAATCCGCGCAGGTCATGGTCTTGGCGCTTTGTGATCTGTTGGGCGCGACCGCTGTTTCTTCTGGCTGAAAATATCCCCGCCGGAGGCATCCAGAACCAACCACAGGCGCCTCCGGCGGGAGTATTTAGGGAACGATGAAAGGCGGGTTCAGGCCTCGACCGCGATGTTGTCAATCAGGCGCACACCGGCAAGCCAGGCGGCGGCCAAAAGGCGGGCGGGGCGTGTCGGTGTGCTGAGCCGGCTAAGGTCTTCATTGGCGCGCATTTCAAGATATTCGACCTTGGTGAAGCCGGCCAGTTCCAACCGTTTGATCGCGGCCTCTTGCAGGGGGGCAAATTCCTCTCCGGCGAGGATGGCGGCGACCATGATTTCCATTTCCTCATACAGGCGTTGCGCGGCGACGCGGGCGCGGTCCGAGAGCAACAGATTGCGCGATGACATCGCAAGCCCGTCAATCTCGCGGATGGTTGGGCAGCCGTGTACGGTGGTTGGAATGTCGAGGTCACGCGCCATGCGGCGTACGATCTGAAGTTGCTGGAAATCCTTTTCGCCAAAGAACGCATCACTGGCAGAGGTCTGTAGGAACAGCTTGGCCACCACCGTAGCGACCCCGTCAAAATGCCCAGGGCGATGCGCACCGCAGAGCACATCGGTCAGCCCCGACACCGTGACCTTGCTGGCAAACCCGTCGGGATACATCTGCGGCCCGTCGGGCACGTAAAGCGCATCAATCTCAAAGCGTTCAAGCTTGCGGGCATCATCATGTTCTGTGCGGGGATAGTTTTCAAGGTCTTCGGGATTGTTGAACTGCATCGGGTTGACGAAAATCGTCACGATCACCCGCTCACAGGTCGCCTTGGCCGCCTCGACCAGCGACAGGTGCCCGTCATGCAGTGCGCCCATCGTGGGCACAACACCGATTTTTTCACCGGCAAGGCGCCATGGCAGGGTGGTGGCGCGCAGCACGTCAAGCTCGCGCAGAATAGGGGCCGGCATCAGGTCGGGGCCTTGTCTGAAAAGGTATGCTCGGGGCCGGGAAAGGCGCGCGCGCGTACCTCTTGGGCATAGCTGGCAATCGCCGCCTCGCCATCTGTGCCAAGGGCCGCGTAGCGTTTCACGAATTTCGGTTTGAACGCCGTGAAGAGGCCGAGCATGTCATCGACCACCAGAATTTGCCCATCGCACCCCGCAGAGGCGCCGATACCGATGGTCGGAATAGGAATGTCTGCGGTGATCTGATCGGCGAGGGCGGCGGGCACTTTTTCAAGCACGACCGAAAAGGCGCCGGCCTCGCTCACCGCGCGGGCATCGGACAAAAGCGCCTCGGCGGCGGCGCCGCGACCCTGAACTTTATATCCACCAAGCGTGTTGATCGACTGTGGCGTGAGACCGATATGCGCCATCACCGGCACCCCGCGCGCCACCAGAAAGGCGGCTGTGTCGGCCATGTGGCGCCCGCCTTCAAGCTTGACCGCGCCGGCGCCGGTTTCTGCCATCAGGCGGGCCGCGTTTGCAAAGGCCTGCGCCGGCGATTCCTCGTAAGACCCAAAAGGCATGTCGACGACCATCATCGCATGGGCGAGACCGCGCGCCACCGCTTGGCCGTGCAGGATCATCATCTCCATCGTCACGCCAAGGGTCGAGGGCAGGCCGTGCAGCACCATGCCGACGCTGTCGCCCACAAGCACGAAATCGCAATGCGCATCCATCATCTGGGCCATCGGCGTGGTATAGGCGGTGAGGCTGACAATCGGCGTGCCGCCTTTCATCGCCCGGATATCATCGGGCATGGGGGCGGCTTTTCGGGCGGTTGC
>CBDTZA010000421.1:0-2469 GCA_965364785.1 uncultured Roseovarius sp.
CACCCCAAGATAGAATTCCTTCACATCCGGGTTCTCGCGCAGGCTCGCCGCAGGGCCATCCATCACCACGCGCCCGGATTCAAGAATATAGCCGTAATGGGCAAACCGCAGGGCGACGTTGGTGTTCTGCTCGGCCAGAAGAAAGGTATAGCCCTCCTCTTCGTTCAGCGTTTTCACAATGTTGAAAATCTGCTCCACAAGCTGTGGTGCCAGGCCCATGCTTGGCTCGTCCAGCAAAATCGTCTCGGGCCGACTCATCAGGGCCCGGCCGATGGCCACCATCTGTTGCTCGCCCCCCGAGGTATACCCCGCCTGGCTTTTGCGCCGTTCTTTCAGGCGCGGGAAATACTCATAGACCTTGTTGAGGTCCTCGTCGATCTCGCCGCGGGACGAGGCGCGCGTATAGGCGCCGGTCAACAGGTTTTCCTCGACCGTGAGATGCTCAAAACAATGGCGGCCCTCCATCACCTGAATGACGCCCTTTTTGACAAGGTCGGATGGCATCAGATCCTGCACGCGCTCACCGCGATAGATGATGCTGCCCTTGGTGACCTCGCCACGCTCGGATTTAAGCAGGTTCGACACCGCCTTAAGCGTGGTCGTCTTGCCCGCGCCATTGCCCCCCAAAAGGGCCGTGATCCCGCCTTTCGGCACCTTCAGGCTGACGCCTTTCAGCACAAGGATGACGTGATTGTAGATCACCTCGATATTGTTGACCTCAAGAAGGGTCTCGTCACTCGGTCCTGCATCCAACATCCCGTGTCTCCGTCCCGGTCGGGCCCTTGGCCCTGCTTTCATCGTTCGAAAAATACTCAAAACTCCCCGGCCACCACAGATGCTGCGGCCGGGGAAAAGATCGTTGACTTAGCAGCCCGGCGTGATGCCGTTCTCGGCGGCATAGGCGGCCGAATCTTCTTCAACCAACGGGCCAAGCACATCCTGGTCCGACTGGAAATAATCGGTGATCAGGTTCCATTCGCCAGCCGTTGCATCCCACTGCGCCACGGCGCCATAGCCGTCGCCACCGTGGTTTTCACAAGACACCTTGAACTCAGGCCCGAATTTCGGAAGACCAAGTGCGGTCATCTTCGCTTCGGTCATTTCAAGGTTTTCCATACCATCGCGCATCATCGCAGGGGTGATCGCGGTGGTGCCGTGGATGTCCTGCGCGGTTTTGGCAGCTTCTACCGCCAGCATCGCGGCATACATGCCCCGGTTATAAAGCGCGGTACCAAGCTGATCGCCGGCCCCGGCTGTTTTGCCGGCATCAACGACGTATTTTTTCAGGTCTGCATAGACCGGATAATCGTCGCCAAGATTGTGGAAGGTCAGTGCCTTATAACCATCGGCGCCAGCACCCGCAGGCAGCACGTCGTTTTCCGACCCAGACCACCAGATACCGATGAAGTTTTCCATCGGGAAACGGATGTTCGAGGCTTCCTGAATCGCAACCTGATTCATCACGCCCCAGCCCCACATCAGCACATAGTCGGGGTTTTCACGACGGATTTGCAGCCATTGCGACTTCTGCTCCTGACCGGGGTGGTCAACAGGCAGCAGCGTCAGCTCATAACCGTGCTTTTTGGCAAGTTCTTCCAACGTGCGGATCGGCTCTTTGCCATAGGCAGAGTTGTGATAGACCAGCGCGATTTTCTTGCCCTTGATGTCACCACCGTTGAGGTCAAGAATATGCGTGACCGCGTGGCTTGCCCCATCCCAATAGTTGGCGGGATAGTTGAAGATGTTGGTGAATACCTTGCCGTTCTTGGCCGAGGTGCGGCCATAGCCCATCGAGTGAAGCGGAATGTTATCCGAGGTCACTTTGGGGATCAGCTGATAGGTGATACCGGTCGACAGCGGCTGATAGACAAGCGCGCCCGAGCCTTTGGTCGCCTCGTAGCATTCCACACCTTTTTCGGTGTTATAGCCGGTCTCGCATTCAACCACGTTGATCTTTTCGCCATTGATCCCGCCATCCCGCTCGTTGAGCAGAGTGAAGTAATCAATATAGCCATCCGCAAACGGAATGCCGTTGGCCGCATAAGGCCCGGTGCGATAGCTCAGCGCGCTGAACGTCAGATCAGCCAGCGCCGGCCCCGCGGCCATCACAGCCGCAATCGCGGCAGTTGCCAGTTTCAGTTTCATCGGTTTAGTCCTCCCTTGGTTTTTTGTCCGATAGTGTCGTAGGGCGGGGATGTATCCGCCGCACTCCTGTAGCCTGCCCTAGTGTGGGAAAGGCCAAAGTCTCAGTTTTTCCTTGGTCACGCGCCATAGCTGGGCAAGCCCATGTGGTTCTGCGATCAAAAAAATGATGATCAGCGCGCCGACGATAATGAATTCCAGATGCGCCGCAAGATCAGTGGGCCATCCCAGACCGCCGACCAGCGTGTTCTTCAACAAGACCGGTAGCAGCACGAGGAATGCCGCGCCCGCAAAGCTGCCAAAGATCGAGCCCAGCCCGCCGATGAT
>CBDTZA010000422.1:0-2461 GCA_965364785.1 uncultured Roseovarius sp.
AATGACGCCACGCTTTTGGCGACCAAGCCGATCATCACCTACGCCCGCAACACCTGCCCTTACCGCGAGCTGAAAACCGCTTTGTTTGAGCGGGTTGGCCCCGGTGTGTCGCTGTTTCCCTCGTCGTCCCTCTCGGCCTGTTTTCGTCTGGTCGAGGCCGGACTTGGCGTCGCCGCCCTGCCCAGGGCCCTTGGCCAGCCTTATCTTGCAAGCGGCATGCTGCGCGAGTTTGACCCCGGCTGGACCCCGGGACCGCTGCGCTTTTCGCTGTCTTATCTAGGCGATCCCAAAAGCCATGTCGTTGAATCCGCCGCCAAAATCGCCCTTGGCGTGGCAGAGGCCTATCCATATGCATCAAAATAGCTGATGCATATGGGCAAATTATTTCGATTTGCCTTTATACGCACAACCCGTCAGCCTGTTCCCAACCGGGAGAGCAAAATTTGAACGTTGATTATCAATCCTTAAGGGGCAGTTCCCCCGAAGCCCTGCGCGCCACCATTCGCGCCGGGGATTATACCTCGCATACCGCCGGTCTTGGCGCGGGTCTGTTGCAGGCCAATCTTGCGATCATGCCAGAGCGGTATGCGCTTGATTTCATGCGGTTTTGCCAGAGAAATCCCAAGCCCTGCCCGCTCACCGGCGTATCCGATACCGGCAATCCGATGATGTTTACGCTTGGCCGTGACATTGATATCCGCCGAGATGTCCCCACCTATAATATTTACCGCAATGGCGTTCTGAGCGAGAGCACCACCGATATCACCGCGCTTTGGCAAGACGATTTCGTGGCCTTCGCGCTTGGCTGTTCCTTCACGTTCGAACACGCGCTTGAACAGGCCGGGATAAGCCTCTGGCATATCCAGAATAACACCACCGTCCCGATGTATCGCACCAATATCGAAACCGTCGCGGCCGGCCCCTTCAGCGGCCCGATGGTGGTCAGCATGCGGATGATCGCGCCCGAACGCCTTGAACAGGTGCAGATGATTTGCCGCCGTTATCCGCTGGCCCATGGCGCGCCGGTGCATTGGGGCGATCCCGCAGAGATTGGCATCGCCACGCCGGACGCGCCGGATTGGGGCGATCCTGTGCCCGATGAGGCCGGTAAGGTCCCGGTCTTCTGGGCCTGTGGCGTCACCCCGCAAGCGGCGGTTGCGCGCGCCAAACTGCCGATTTGCATTACCCACAAGCCGGGCCATATGTTGATCACCGACATTGCCGAGGATGCCGAAGTTCCGGTGTTTAGACTCTGAAAACAAAAACAAAATAATCCAACAAGGAGAAGACACATGAAAAAGACACTTAGTTTGCTTGCCACCACGGCGCTTGTCGCCGCCCCCGCCATGGCCGAAGATTTGTCGGTCGTCGGAAGCTGGTCCGGCCTGCCGCTGCACAAGCAGTATGAGGCACCGTTCTGGGGCGAAACCCTACCTGCCGCGTCGGGTGGAGAGCTGACAATAGCCGTGACCACCCATGATCAGATGGGTCTTGGTGTGGGTGACATTTACCGCCTGCTGGGCGATGGCGTTTACGATGTTGCCATGACTGTGGCGGATTACGCCGTAGCCGACGCGCCCGAGCTTGAAGGCCTTGATGTGCCGCTTCTGGCGCTGACGGCGGATGAGGCCAAGGCGATGGTCGATGCCGCACGCCCGATGGTCGAGGACATCTATAACGCCCGTTTCAACAGCCACGTTCTTGCCATCGCGCCCTATCCGCCGCAGGTCGTGTTCTGTAACGCGCCGATCACCGGTCTGGCCGATCTCAAGGGCCTAAAGGTGCGCGCATCGGGCCGCATGACAGCCAAATTTCTTGACGCACTTGGCGCCGAGGGCGTCAACGTCTCGTTCTCTGAAGTGCCCGGCGCCCTGCAAAAAGGCGTGGTTGATTGTGCCGTGACCGGCGCCGGTTCGGGCTATAGTGCCGGCTGGTGGGAAGTGTCGACACATCTTCTGACCCTGCCGCTTGGCGGCTGGGATTCGGTTGTGACCGCGATCAATCTCGACAAATGGAACAGCCTGAGCGGCGACATGCAAAGCCTGATCGCATCCGAGATCAAAGCCAACTTCGAAGCCCCCGCCTGGGCCTCGGCGCAGGGCGCTCTGGTCAATGACATTGCCTGTCTGACCGGCAATGGCGAATGCCCGGCGGGCGAGGCGCGCTCGATGACTCTTGTCGAGGCAAGCGACGCCGATTTCGCCCGTGCCCGCGAGATCCTGGAAACCGAAGTGCTGCCTGATTGGGCAGACCGCGCCGGTGCTGATTGGGTCGCGCGCTGGAATGCCTCTGTTGGCGAAGTGGTCGGCGTAAAAGTCACCGCCAACTGATCCGACACCTGCCAGAGAGGGCCGCAAATGACCGACAGATTACTGACAAGACTACGAGCGCTTAACCGGGTGGTGGCGGTGCTGATTGGCACCATGCTTCTGGCCTGCGCCGGCTTCGTTCTGCTTGATAT
>CBDTZA010000423.1:0-2456 GCA_965364785.1 uncultured Roseovarius sp.
CCTCGTCGGTTTTCAAGACCGGTGCATTCGACCACTCTGCCACTCCTCCGACGGACACTCCTCTACAGCGGCTTTTGCGATTCTGAAAGATGTTGTTTGCGGGGAAATTCGCCCATCGTGCACCTGCGCGCTTTTCTTGGGCAAGGCAAGGCGCTAGACTGCGCGCGGGCGGGGTGCCGCAGAGCGATTATCAACAGGCCGGATAAACCGGCGAGGCGCGCCTGATGGGCGTGTTTACAGGCAAGGGGCAGTGCATGTTTATTCAATCGGGTGGCAAGGGTTCACGGGTCTGTTCACGCTGGCACAGGCTGGCAGTGGCCAGCATCGGGCTTGCGGTTCTGGCGGGGTGTGATGAAAGCGGTCAGTTCAATCCGTTTCAGGCCAAGCCAGGGCAAACGGCGGATGGCGCGGCCAAGACATCGACCGTGAAACTGGTCGAGCGTGATGTCGAGGCGCCCGATGCGTTTCAGGTCACCGATATGGGCCTTTGGGATGGCCGCCCCTCGCTTGGCGGGGTCTGGGTGGCGCATCCTGACGTCAAAGACCCCGAGCGCGTGATTATCCGCAACGCTGCCAATTCGAAATTCGTGATTGGTGCGCTGTTTCGGCGCGAGCGCGACAATCCAGGCCCGACATTGCAGGTGTCATCGGATGCTGCCGCTGCCCTTGGCATGCTGGCCGGTGCGCCAGTACAGCTCAACGTGACGGCGCTTCGCCGCGAGGAAGCCCCCGAGGCCGCCGCCGCCGCAGAGAGTGCGCCGATCACAAATCTTGCCGCGCCGAGCGATATCGAGGCCACCTCGCTTGATCCGATCGCAGGTGCCGCCGCCGCGATCGACGCCGCCGAGGTCAAGGCCGCCGCATCCGGGGGTCAGCCTAAAGCGACCGCCAAGCCAAGCCCGGCGCCAGCGCCCGCAGCGGCGCCTGTGCCCGCAACGGCGCCTGTGCCCGAAACGGCCCCAGCGAAACGCGCCTCATCGCTTGGAAAGCCCTTTATCCAGATCGGGATTTTCAACGTCGAGCAGAACGCCAGCGACACCGCCACCGCGATGCGTCAATCCGGGATGTTACCGACCGTGATCGAGCAGAACTCGCAGGGCAAGACCTTCTGGCGCGTCATTGTCGGCCCGGCCACAAGCGCCTCGGAACGGGGCGTTTTGCTAAAGAAAATCAAGGGTATCGGCTTTGACGATGCCTATCCTGTCACCAACTGATCCGGGGGGCGTCATGACGCTTTTCATCCGCTCTACATTATCATCTATCGTGTTGGGCCTTGCGCTGGCTCTTCCGGCGCAGGCGTTTGACACCAGCGCCAAGGCGGCCTTTGTGTTTGATATGACCACCGGCACGGTGCTGCTTGACAAGAATGCCGATGTGCCGCGCCCGCCGGCGTCGATGTCCAAACTGATGACGCTTTATGTGGCGTTCGAGGCGATCCGCGATGGCCGTTTGTCGCTGGACGAGCAGTTGCCGGTATCGCGCCACGCCATGAGCTATGGCGGATCGACGATGTTTCTGGACACAACCGACCGGGTCAAGGTCGAGGATTTGTTGCGCGGCATTATCGTGCTGTCGGGCAATGACGCCTGCGCGGTGATCGCCGAGGCCCTCAGCCCCGATGGATCAGAAGCCGGGTTTGCCACCTTCATGACGCAGCGCGCCCAGCAATTGGGCATGACAAATTCGACCTTCAAAAACTCGAACGGCTGGCCCGCTGTTGGCCATGAGATGAGCATGCGTGATCTGGCGCTTCTGGCGCGTCACATCATCACCGATTTCCCGGATTTCTATCTGATGTTTGCCGAAACCGAGTTTCAGTTTGACGGGCGCGCGCCGCGCAATTCGCAGAACCGCAATCCTCTGCTGAGCCTTGGGGTCGGCGCGGATGGGCTTAAGACCGGGCATACCCAACAGGCAGGCTATGGCCTGACCGGATCGGCGAAACAGGGCGATCGGCGGGGGGGGTTTGTGCTGTCTGGATTGGAAAGCGCCCAGGCACGGGCGCGCGAATCCGAGGCGATCGTCAATTGGGCGTTTCGCCAGTTTGCCCAGAAATCAGTGGTCAAGGCCGGCGAAGAAGTGGCCCGCGCGCCCGTCTGGATGGGCGAGTCCGATAGCGTAAGCCTGACCCCCACCGAGGATGTCAGCACCCTGATGCCAGTGCTCGGAAGCAGTGATCTGAAGGCCGAGGTGGTCTTTACCGGGCCGGTCCGCGCGCCGGTGACCAAGGGGGACAAGGTGGCAGAGCTGGTGTTCGCGCCCGAAGGTCTGCCTGAAACCCGCGTGCCGCTTGTCGCCGCTGAAGACGTGGCAAAGGGCGGCTTTTTCACCCGTTTGCGTACGGTGTCGGGGCTGTTGCTGACGCGGTTGCAACAAGGGCCCGAGGGGGCGCTTTGAGCGGGCCGGGCCTGTTCATCAGTTTCGAGGGCATCGACGGCTCTGGCAAATCCACCCAG
>CBDTZA010000424.1:0-2446 GCA_965364785.1 uncultured Roseovarius sp.
TCGCGATCAGGCGGCGCGCGCACCATACCGCATGACCAAGGCCAAGCGGCTTGTGCTGGCGCAAATAGGCAATTTCGCCGCTGTCCATATTGGTCGATTTCAGAATTTCCAGAAGCTCGGTCTTGCCCTTCTTGCGAAGCTCCGCCTCAAGCTGTGGGGCGTTATCAAAGTAATCCTCAAGCGCCCCCTTGCCGCGCGAGGTGACGAAAATGAATTCCTTGATCCCCGCCGCGCGGGCCTCGTCAATCGCGTATTGAACCAGCGGGCGATCGACCAGTGTCATAATCTCTTTAGGGACCGATTTGGTCGCCGGAAGAAACCGTGTGCCTAGCCCCGCCACCGGAAAAATCGCTTTTGTTACCTTAGCACGCATGACTTCATCCCTCGGAAATATCTTACTCGTGGCACCCTCTTACACAAAATTCTCCGATCATGCATAGGGCTTAGCGGGGAAAATTGGCCCCGCCGGAGCATATCCGTCACAACTTTTGCGTTACTCGGTCCATTTTTGGCACCTTACCGCTCAGGCCATACCCATCTCGGCCATCATGGATTGAATGCGCGGCACATCTTCGGGGTTGTTCAACTCCCAGAACTGGCGGCCGCGCGCCTCGACCTCGACACAGAGCACCGGGCGACCCCGCTCAAGAAACCGAAGCTGTTCAAGACCCTCAAGCGCCTCAAGTGGGCCCATGTCCCAGCCCGCGTAATCGGCAAGTGCGCCGGGGCGGTAGGCATAGACACCAACATGGTGAAAAACCGGCGTCGGTGCGGCGTCGGCGTAGCTCTGGCCGGTATAGGGGATCACCTCTTTCGAGAAATAAAGCGCGCGCCCGCCGGCGCCAAACACCGCCGTTGTGCCACCAACCCGACCCGCTGCGCGGTCCTCTAGAAACCCGTTAAGCGCGCGCCCCTCACAGCGCAACACCGGGGTCGCCACCTCGGATTGCGGATCTGCGCGCAGACCTTTGACAAGATCCTCGACAAACCAATGCGGGGTCAGGGGGGCATCACCCTGAAGGTTGACGATGATGTCATAGCCGCCACCGAGGTTCTGCAACGCCTCGGCGCAACGCTCGGTGCCATTGCCACAGCTCTCGGAGGTCATCACAACCTCGGCGCCAAACGCCTCGGAGGCCGCCTTGATCCGCTCGTCATCGGTCGCCACGACGACACGGTCAACGCCCGTCACCTGACAGGCGGCCTCCCATGAGCGCTGGATCAGGCTTTTGGCCTCGCCGGTGGCGCCGGTCAGCGTGGCCAGCGGTTTGCCAGGATAGCGAGAGGACGCATAGCGCGCCGGAATGACGATCAGAACGCTCAAATCAGGCTTCCTTCAACACAACTGCCGGGGCATAGGCGATGAAAAACGGGTTGGCATAGCCCTCTTTGCCATAGACCAGAGGCTTATGATCATCAAAGCGCACCACGCGCCCACCGGCCCCCCGCAACACCGCATCACCGGCGGCGGTGTCCCATTCCATCGTGCGCCCGACGCGGGGGTAAAGATCGGCCTCACCCGTGGCAATCAGACAGAATTTAAGCGACGAACCGGCGCTTTTCATGTCTTTGACCGCATATTTGCCGATATAGTCATCCGTCGCCTGATCGCGATGTGATTTGCTCGCCACCACCATAAGGGCGGCATTGTCCGGCTCTGAGACATGGATCGTGCGCAACGTGCCGACGGCAGTTTTGTCAAACGGGCCGTCTTCTTCAACCGCGCTGCCATCGGCCTGGGTGAAAAACATCCGCTCTTTGGCGGGCGCATAGACCACGCCGCGCGTTGGAACGCCGTTTTCGACATAGGCAATGTTCACTGTGAAATCGCCACGCCGGTTGATGAATTCCTTGGTACCATCCAGCGGATCAACGATAAGGAACGTCTCGGCGCGCTCGGAATGCGAGGCAGCCTGTTCTTCGGTCACGAGGGTCACATCAGGAAACGCCGCGCGCAGCCCGGCCGAGATGATCGCATCGGCGGCCTCATCGGCGGCGGTCACGGGGCTATCGTCAGATTTGAGCTTCACGTCAAAATCATCGGCCTCGTAAATCTCCATGATCCGATCACCGGCCTCTAGCGCCAGCTGCCGGATTACCGTGCAAAGCCTGTCATAGTCCAAAACACCGCTCCTTTGATGCGCGACGCAATCCTGCGCCGTTAATAGATAGATTACCTGCCCCCCCTTATGATACGCTCACCGCGGGACAGCAAGAAACCCGCATAATAAAACCACAGGCAATCGGGCGATATCGATCATGTTCAGAACTGCTAGACCAAGATCAACACTTCAGTCGGCCGTTGTGATCGCCGAGCTCATTTATCATTCCGTGGTCCGCAATATCCGCAAAGGCCATAGCAACGCCGTCATGGCCTTGGTGATGAACATCATGACCGCGGTCATCATGGTCATTCTGATGACGGGTTCACAGTTCATCACTCAAC
>CBDTZA010000425.1:0-2440 GCA_965364785.1 uncultured Roseovarius sp.
CGTCAAACAAAAGCGCATTCACGTCCTCGCGCACCATGCCACGACCAAGCGAAATCTTCTGCTTGGCATCCGCCGTGAGGCCACGCGCCTTGTGGTTCAACTCGGCCTCCATGCCGATCATGCCGGCAATCGCCTGTACCCGGTCGCGGATATAGCTGGCCGGGGCGCCGCGGTTTTTCAGAGGAAAGGCAAGGTTTTCGCGCACCGTCATGGTGTCGTAAACCACCGGAAACTGAAACACCTGCGCAATATTGCGCGCGGCGGTGGCCTGATCGGTGACGTCTTGGTCATTGAACAGGATGCGCCCCTGTGAGGGGTGCAACAGCCCCGAAATGATGTTGAGAAGCGTGGACTTGCCACAGCCCGACGCGCCCAAAAGCGCGTAGGCCTCACCATCGGCCCAGACGTGGTTAAGTTCCTTGAGGGCATAATCGCCCTCATTGCCGGGCTTGGGCAGATAGGAATGCGCCAGATTATCAAGTGTGATTTTTGCCATTGTTCCCTCTCAGGCCGCCCGCGCATAGGCCGCAGGGGCCACAAGCGCGCCGTCTTCGGCAAAGACATAGACATGCGCCGGATCAAGATAGACCTTGAGCGCCGCCCCAAGTTTCAGATCGCGCACGCCGTGCACAAGCCCCACCCAACGCGCGCCATGATGATCAAGATGCACATAGGTTTCCGAGCCGGTGATCTCGGTCACGCTCAGGCGCGCGTCAAACACAAGGCTGTCGTCGGCATGGCGTTCAAGCTCCAGGTGGTTGGGCCGGAACCCGGCCAGATATGGCCCGTCGCCAAGGCCAGCCATGCTTCCGATTGCGGGGGCGGATTGGCCATCGCCGAACAGGATACGCTCGCCCGCCTTGGTGACCTCAAGAAAATTCATCGGCGGGTCGCTAAAGACGCGCGCGGTGGTGGCATCATTCGGCTGGCGGTAGACCCCCGGCGTCGGGCCAAATTGCGTGACGCGGCCTTCCCAGAGGGTGGCCGTGTTGCCGCCCAGCAAAAGCGCCTCTTCGGGCTCGGTCGTGGCATAGACAAAGATGCTGCCGGCCGCCTCGAATATCTTCGGAATCTCGGCGCGCATTTCTTCGCGCAGCTTATAGTCAAGGTTTGCCAGCGGCTCGTCCAGCAAGACAAGCCCGGCATCCTTGACCAGCGCGCGGGCCAGCGCACAGCGCTGTTGCTGCCCACCAGATAGCTCAAGCGGCTTGCGATCAAGCATCGGAGACAACTGCATCAGATCGGCGGTCTTGCGCACGGCGGCGTCAATCTCGGCCGATGTTTTGCCCATCAGGCGCATCGGCGAGGCAATGTTGTCATAGACCGTCATCGAGGGGTAATTGATGAACTGCTGATAGACCATGGCGACGCGACGATCCTGCACACGCATGCCGGTCACATCCTGCCCCTGCCAGAATATCCGCCCCGCGTTGGGCACATCCAACCCCGCCATCAGCCGCATAAGCGAGGTTTTCCCCGCCAGCGTCGGCCCAAGCAGCACATTCATCGTGCCCGCCTCAAGCGTAAGGTCGGTGGGGTGGATATGCACCCGCCCGTTCACTATCTTTGACACGCCCTCAAGTTTCAGCGTCATTGATCCAAACCCTTGTTCATCCCTTGTTCGCCGCGCGCGCCACACGACCGCGCCGCTCTTGCTTCATCCATTCGTCAAGCGCCGCGATCTGGCCCTCGCTCATGCGCAGGCCCAGCCGCGTGCGCCGCCACACCACATCGGCGGCCTCGCGGGCAAATTCGTGGCTCATCTGCCAACGCACCTCGGCTCCGGTGAGGGTGGCGCCAAAATCCGGGCCCAAATCCTCGGCCGCGTGCGCATCGCCCAGGATATCCACCGCCTCGGTGCCATAAGCCCGCACAAGACGGCGCGCCCAGGCCTTGCTCAGGAAAGGATAGCCACGCTCCAGACTTTGCGCCAACGCCTCGAACCCATCCACCGCAAAATCCCCACCCGGCAGGGCCACGCCTGCGGTCCAACCGCCTTTGGCCTTGGGGAAATGCGGTGCCAGCTTGGCCAGCGCCGCCTCGGCCAGCTTGCGATAGGTGGTGATCTTGCCGCCAAACACATTGAGCAGCGGCGCGCCTTCCGTCTTTTCCAGCGTCAGCACATAATCGCGCGTCGCCGCCGTGGCCGATTTAGCGCCGTCATCATAGAGCGGGCGCACGCCGGAATAGGTCCAGACAATATCATCACGGGTGACCGGCACCTTGAAGTATTCGCTGGCGAACTTGCACAGATAGTCCGCCTCTTCTGGCGTGCATTCCGGCTTTTGGTTGGCATCGGAATGTTCGGCGTCGGTGGTGCCGATCAGGGTGAAATCAGTCTCATAGGGAATGGCGAAAATGATCCGCCCATCCGTGCCCTGGAAGAAATAGCATTTATCGTGATCAAACAGGCGCTTGGTCACGATATGACTGCCCCGCA
>CBDTZA010000426.1:0-2434 GCA_965364785.1 uncultured Roseovarius sp.
AAGCTCGTGGGTGACCGAGGCCGCCAATTGGCCAAGCGCGGCAAGGCGGCTGGCGCGCTCTAGCTCGTCCTGGGTGCGCTTGAGGCGGCGTTCAGCGGTGCGGCGATCCTCGATCTCGACCGCAAGCCGGTCATTGGCGAGGCGCAATTGCGCCTCTTCGGCCTCGGACCGGCGCAGGGCCGCACCAATGCGTTGGGTGCGGCGCACCTGTGACACCATAAAGCCCGCCCCGGCCAGGATCATCACCATCCCCGTGACCAGCCAACTGCGCGTCACCGCGGCGCTGTCATCGGCGAAATAATGCAGCTTCCAGTCATGCTGGGGGAGGCTCGCCGAGAGGTGGATGCGCCTCGCCCCGTCGATCATCGCGCGCGCATCGCCCTTTGGTTGCCAGTTCAGCGGGTCAAGCGGTTGACCGGGAAACTGCCGGTTCGCGGCGATCCGGGCGCGTTGCACATCCGAGAGATCCTGAAGTGTGCGATAGCGCCAGTCGGGATTGGACGACAGCAGAACAACACCGTCGCTATTGGCCAGAAACACCTGTTCACCTGCCGCACGCCAGGCCTCTTCAAGGTCGGTCAGGTCAAGCTTGATCGCGATCACCCCGGAAATCCCGCCATCCGGCGCGCGCACCGCATCGGCAATGAAATAGCCCGGCAGGCCAGTGGTCGCCCCGATCCCGTAAAAACGGCCCTGCACGCCGGTGATGGCCGCCTGGTAATAGGGGCGAAAGGAATAATCCTGCCCGACAAAGGTTTCGGGCTCGTCGGCGTTCGAGGCCGAGATTGTCACCCCGTCCGCCTGCATCAGATAGATCGCATCAAGCCCGGATTGCGCGGCAAAGGCGGCAAGCCGTTTGTCCAGAACCGATGTCGGCGCGCCAAGGCTGGTCTCGATCACATAGGAATCGCGTGCCAGCACATAGGTCAGATGCGAAAACCGCTCTAATTCCGCCAGAACAGTGCTGCGGTAAAGCGACAGGCGACCGCGCGCCTTGGCCTCTTCTTCGGACTGAAAAAAGCTGAGCGATAACCAGAATACCCCGATTGCCGCGCAAAGCGCAGAGGCGGCAGCAAGGGCAGAATAGGACAATCGCATCGCCAAGGTATCGGGTTGTTTGGGGTGTCATGCAAGCGGTTTGGCGGTGCCAGCCTGCGCCGTTTAGCGCGCCAGACACGCCTCAAGCCCGGTCATATCGGTCTTGCCCAGTTGCGCCAGCGTGAGGCTGATTTCCTCACTCATCACCTGCCAGAGCTGGTTCAAGCCACGCTCGCCGCGCCCGGCCATCGCATAAAGCAAAGGCCGACCAAGAAAGGCGAAACTGGCGCCCATGGCATAGGCCTTGACGATATCCTCGCCCGAGCGCAGGCCGGAATCGTAAAACAGCGGATAATCCGGCCCAAGCGCCGCGCGCATCTTGGCCAGCATCAGAATGGGCGGCGGCGCACCATCAAGTTGGCGCCCGCCATGGCTTGAAACCTGAATGGCATCGACGCCCTCTTTGCGCAGGCGCAGCGCATCCTCGACATCCAGCACGCCCTTGATCACAAGCTTGCCAGGCCAGGCCGCGCGCAGGCGCTGTAGATAAGACCAATCGGCGGCGGCGCGGCTTGCGGTGCGGTCAAACCCGCCATCGGTGAAATTGGCCATTTGCGGGCGGCCCTTGATCAGGGAGGTCAGGGACCATCGCGGATGCAGCGCGAAATCAACGAACTGCCTTGGCCCGATGCGAAACGGCATCTTGAACCCGTGGCGCAATTCGCGCGGGCGGCGACCCACTTCGGGCACATCAAGGGTGACGACAAGGGTCTCATACCCCGCCGCGCGCGCCCGCTCGACAAGCTGCATCGTGCCGCTGCCATCGCCGCTGAAGTAAAGCTGAAACCAGGCATGACCCTCGGCGGCCTCAAGCATCTTTTCCAACGCGGTCGAGGCCACGGTCGAGACCCCCAAAGGCACCCGGTCGCGCGCCGCAATCCGCGCCAGCATCAGGTCGGCGCCGGGCGTGGTGAGGTTGCACATGCCCATCGGGGTGATCCCGAAGGGCACTTTTGCAGGGTGATCAAACACCGGCATTGAAAGGTCACGATGGCTCACGTTGCACAAAACCCGCGGCTTGAGCCGCAGATCGCGCAACGCAGCCCGGTTAAGGGCCTCGCCATGACCCTCGCCCGCTGCTCCGTCGATATAGTCAAACACCATCCACGGCAGCCGACGCCGCGCCATCTGGCGGGCGTCTTCGCTACAGTGGATGTCGCGCGAGGGCAGCATTGTCGTCCCCTTCTTTGTCCCGGCCTAGGCCTTGACGGCTTTCATGAAACGGTCGCGGATCACGACCGGGTCCATGGTGATGACCGGAACCTTGATATTGCCGCTTTCGCATTTGCACACGATGACCGTCATCTTGTTCGAGGCAAGCGCGTCTTGCAGAACC
>CBDTZA010000427.1:0-2433 GCA_965364785.1 uncultured Roseovarius sp.
CAGCAAAAGACGCGCGCCGGCAAGGTAGGTTTTTATCGCCGCCAGAGGCTGGTTCAGCTCGTGACTGACGGCCGCGGACATCTCGCCCAGAGCGGCCAGTTTCGAGCTTTGCTGAAGCGTCTGTTCGGCCACGGCGAGGTTTTCCTGCACCCTTTGGCGTTCGGCGATTTCCCGCTGTAACCGGACGTTCAATGCGCGAAGCTCTGCCGATTCCCGTTGAAACAGGACCATGCGCGTGGCGGTGCGCCGGTTCAGAAAATAAAACGCCAGCGCCAGAAGAATCGCGAAACCCATGATTTCAAGCGCGAGATAGCCGTTCACCTTGTCGCGCACGGTCGCATAGGTGGTGAAACTGGCAATACGCCAGCCGCGAAATGCCACCCTGCCCTCGACCCGCATCACCGCCTCGCCGCGAACATAAGCATCGGGCGGCAGAGCGGTCCAGTCGGCGGTGGCCTGAATGGCGCGCTGAATGGCGCTATTGGCGGGCTCGCGGCGCAGCGCGCCGGCCTCGCTCACACCGCGCCAGCGGGGTTCGGTCGCGAGGATAATCTGGCCCTCGCTGTCGGTGACCATCACCGCATCCGAAATCCCCGCCCAGGCCCGTTCATATTTGCGCAGATCAACCTCGACCAGGATCACGCCAAGCACCTCGTTCTGGGTGTCGATCCGGCGCGAATAGTAAAAGTTGTATTGCCCGGTTTCCTGGCGCAACACCTTGAAAACTGTATCTCTTGAGCGCAGGGCATCGACAAAATACGGCTCTTGCTTAAGCGATTTCCCAAGCGAACTGCGCTCGGTCGCGGCCACCGTGCGCCCGTCTTTATCGAGCAGTGTCAGAGAGGCCGCGCCGATCTCGCTTAGGAAGGAAATAAGCCGCTGCGTGGACTGGGCATAATCATCGGTGCTCAGCGCGCGAATAAGTGCCGGGTCACGCGCCAGAAGCTGGGGCACAATCGCGTTCTGGCGCAGCTCGCTCAGCAAGTTGCCGCTATAAAGCACAAGCCGCAATTCGGCGCGGTTGCGGGTGTTCTGGGTAAAGCGGTCGGTCAAAAGGCGGTTGGTCACCACCACCACCGACACCGCCAGTACCACAAGCGCCAATAGCGCAAGGCGCGCGCGCCAACTAATGGTGCGCATGCGGGGAACCGGGGATTTGATCAATGAGCCGCTCATACTCTAAAGTCTAAGCCTCAAGGTGTTGGGCCTCAAGGTGTCATGAAGGTGTCATGCCGCAGGGTATCAGGCGTGGGCAAGCTGGTTCACAAGCGAGGTGAACATCGCCGCACCATCGCAGCCGCCATGCAGCGGCTCTGCCATCCGCTCGGGGTGGGGCATCATGCCCAGCACCCGGCGGTTTTCCGACAGGATACCCGCGATATCGCGGGCCGAGCCGTTGGGGTTGTCGTTATAGGTAAAGGCCACGCGATCCTCGCCCTGAAGCCGGTCCAGCGTGGCGGCATCAGCGAAATAATTGCCATCATGATGCGCAATCGGAACGGTCATGCTGCTGTCCGCAGCGTAGCCTTGGGTAAATGCACTATCAGCGGTCTTCACAGTAAGCGAAACTGGCTTGCAGATATATTTCAGACCGGCATTGCGCAGCAAAACGCCCGGCAACAGGCCGGTTTCGGTCAGCACCTGAAACCCGTTGCAGACACCCAGAACATAACCGCCCTTTTGCGCGTGCCCGATCACCGACCGGCAGATTGGCGAATTGGCCGCGATCGCCCCACAGCGCAGGTAATCGCCAAACGAAAATCCACCCGGAACGCCAATGATATCAACCCCTTGCGGAAGGTCCGTATCCTTGTGCCAGACCATCGACACCCGCGCCCCTGCCCGCCTAAAGGCGACGGCCAGATCACGGTCACAGTTCGAACCGGGAAAGACGATGATGGCGGCATGCATCAGAGGATCTCCACGCTGTAGCTTTCGATCACGGTATTGGCCAAAAGCTTGTCGCACATGGCGGTCACGGTTTCTTTCGCCTTGGTGGCGTCGGTCTCGCTCAGGTCAAGCTCGATCACCTTGCCCTGGCGAACGCCGTTCACCCCGTCAAAGCCCATGGACCCAAGCGCGTGGCGCACGGCCTCGCCCTGCGGATCAAGAACCCCGGTTTTCAACATGACATGCACGCGTGCTTTCATGGCGTCTTTCCTATGTCTTTTGGCGGCGCGACGCGCCGGGTGGTCATTGGCCGAGTGGCGCGATCAGTTGATCAGCGTCGGCCGTGTCATTGGCGTCGCATTCTTGGGCATGACGCCCAGACGGGTCGCCACCTCGGTATACGCGTCCGTGAGGCTGCCCAGATCGCGGCGAAACACGTCCTTGTCAAGCTTCCGGCCGGTTTCGATATCCCACAAGCGACAGCTGTCGGGGCTTATTTCATCGGCGACAATCAGGCGCTGAAAATCGCCATCATAGACGCGG
>CBDTZA010000428.1:0-2430 GCA_965364785.1 uncultured Roseovarius sp.
AAAACCGCCCTACCTCCTGTGCCAAAGGAGGCCCCACCATGACCGCGCAAACCGAAGTTCTCTATAACGCCCGTTGCCCCGTCTGCCGGGCCGAGATTGATTATTACGCGGGCTATGCAAGGCGCCACGCCCTGCCCATCGCGTTTCATGATCTCAATGCCCGTGACCTTGAGCATTGGGGGATAAGCGCCGATGCCGCCGCGCGCCGGTTGCATGTGCGGCGCGGTGGGCAAGTCACCTCGGGGGTTGAGGCGTTTGTGATGCTCTGGGCCGCAATGCCGCGCTATCGCCTGCTGGCGCGTCTGGTTGCGCTGCCGGGTCTGCGACAGGTGGCCGGGGAGATTTACAACCGCATTCTTGCGCCCCGGCTTTATGCCCGTCACCTTGCGCGCGAGCGCCGCAATTGCCGCAACGTCACCCTATAAAAGCCAAAAATCTCTGGCATCATGAATTTATTAAGGTTTTCCTGCCACACAGGAGTGATGATTGATATGTCTTATCCTAATTATTCCCGGGCCGAACGGATGGCCGATGGCGCGGTTCATATCGTGGGCCTTGTCGCCGCCATTGTCGGCGTCAGCGTTCTGTTTGCCATGTGGGCACTGCGGATGGATGGGGTCACGCTGGCCTCGACCATTGTCTATTCCGGCGCGCTGATCCTGATGCTGGCCGCCTCGGCCATCTATCACCTTGCTGCCCATACCACCGCGCGCCCCTTATTGCGGCGGCTGGATCATGCGGCGATTTACCTGAAGATTGCGGGCACCTTCACGCCGCTTAGCGTGCTTTTGGGCACTGGCTTTGGCTATGTCATTCTGGCGCTGGTCTGGGCTCTGGCGCTGATGGGTGCCATAGCCAAACTCTTGGCCAAACGCGGTCAGATGACCACCGGTTGGGTGCCCTATGTTGCCCTTGGCTGGTTCGGTGTGGCGTTGTTTGTGCCGCTGATGGATATACTGCCCAGCACGAGCCTCTGGCTGATGCTTGCAGGTGGCCTGCTCTATACGGCGGGTGTGGTGTTTTACGCTTGGGAGAGCCTGCGCTTTGCCAATGCGATCTGGCATATCTTTGTCGCACTGGCCTCGGCCTGCTTTTTCCTCGGGATTTCCGGCGCTCTGGCCACGGCACTCTAGACAGTATTCTCCCACAGGGCGCCCAAGTCACCATGGCCCCCTGTGCGCACGCGGCAAGAGCGATCAGACCCGCTTGCCCGCCTTCAGAAGCGAGAACAAATCACCGTTGCGGCAATAATCCGGACCTGCCTCTGCGGACCCACCCTGCGCCGCCAGCCAATGACCGCAGGCCTCAGGATTGGCGCAGCCGGTGCAGGCCAGCACCGCATCGCTCAGATCACTGGGGCGCATCTGCCCGGCCATGATCTTTTCTTCCAGATCAACACCCATAGTGTTGGCCATCCGGTCAACCAAGTCGATGTGACGCTTTAATGTGCTGGTGCTTTGCATGCCCATTCTCCTGTTGCTGGGGGCAGGATGCAGGGCTTTGCAACTTCTGACTTTGACCTAAATCAAGTGGCGCAATCCTCAAAATACGCGCGCACACAGTTCTGGACATGCCGAAACCGGTCACCACCAAGCTTTTTACCGCCATACCAACGGGTTACCACGACCACATGATCGCGCAGATCGTCGCGTTCCAGCATCCGCAAAATCACCATGCCAGCCCCGGATTCGCCGTCATCCCCCTTGAGGGCCGTGCCATCTGCCAGCAAAGCCGCCCAGGTGTTATGCGTGGCCCGGGCGAATTTCTTGTCGCGTTTGAGGTCTTTAAGAAAGGCCTCGACATCCTCGCGGCTGCGCACCATGCCACCAGAGACCGCATAACTCGAGCCCCGGTCGCTGATCACACCCCGCAATTGCCGCATGCTAGAGCCCGGCGTTGACGCGCCGCACGGTTTCGATGCGCTGTGCATTGGGCGGGTGCGTGCCGAGGAAACGGTCGCCGGGATCAGGGATTTGCGTGAAGAATTCCGCGCCCCTCACCGGGTCATACCCCGCCCGCTTGGTGATCACCGTGCCAAGCGCATCTGCCTCAAGTTCGAAATTCTTGGAATAGCTGCGCGCACCGACGCCCGCACCGATATCGACCGCCTGATCGACAACTGTGGAACTGGCCCCGGTCAATGCCGCAAGCCCGCCGAGCAAGATCGCCCCGGCCGCCGCATTTTGCTGCTGGCGCGGGATATGTCCTCGGATATGGTGCGCCGCCTCGTGGCCCATGACGAATGCCAGCTCATCGCTGTTGCGCACATCGGCAATCAACGCAAGCGTGAAGGCCAGAATCGGGCGCCCGGATTCATCAACGGTCTGATAGGCATTGGCGGGCTGCCCCTTGCGATCATCCACCACAATCCGGAAATCACAATTCTGTCCTGATGTGCGCGCGCGACATTCACGCTCTGCGACCGGCTCT
>CBDTZA010000429.1:0-2429 GCA_965364785.1 uncultured Roseovarius sp.
GGTTCATGCCGGTCGATGCCGTGGCGGCCCTTGAAGAGGCGGCCAGCTATCCGCATGTGACAAGCGCCCTGGCCGAGCTGCAAGGGATCAGCCTTACCTTTGACAGCAAGCGCCGCAACACCAAGGAGCGGGCGAATGTGAACAGCGATGTGATTGTGCTGTCGCAGCGTTTTGCGCTTTTGATGGCCGAATATCAGCAATCCATCGAGGATGGCGTGATCACGATCAACGAGGCCAAGCGGCTTTTGCGCGAAACCTCACAGCTGCAGCAGGTGCTGATCGACATGAAGCTTCACCTCGAAGACGAAGCTATCTGAGGGCGCAGGGTTCGGGCGATTTCCGTGCGGGCCTAGCCCAGGATCTGGGCGGCAACCTGCTGGACAAGCAGCATCACCGAGGCGCGGAACTCTGGCAGAACGAGGGCGGCCAGAAACCCGACATGCAGCACGGAAATCGCGTTAAGCGAGGTGCGGAACGGCTCTTTGCGGGTTTTGTGGCGAAAGATGCCCTGTCCGGTTTTGGCGCCGAGAGACCCACCGATCAGGCAGAGCGTCAAAAGCGTGCTTTCAGGCACCCGCCAGCGCCGTTCGATCGCACAGCGTTTATCCCACCAGAACAGGCCGAAGGTCAGCATGTTGAGAGCCAAAAGGTAGGTGAGAACAAGCGCGATAGGGGTCATGAGGTACTACTAAGGTCCGTCTCTGGCCGCTGGCCGGTATTTCAGGGCTATCAGAGGCTTTTGCGCGCGGAAAGGGCCGCACTTATGGTGCCATCATCGAGATAGTCGAGTTCGCCGCCAATGGGAACGCCCTGCGCCAAAGAGGTCAGCGCGACGCGCCCATCAAGCTGATCGGCGATATAATGCGCTGTGGTCTGGCCGTCCACCGTTGCATTGAGGGCAAGGATGACTTCTGAGATGTTTTCCGCCGATATGCGGTCCACAAGCTTTGGAATGCGCAGGGTTTCGGGGCCGATCTGATCGAGCGCCGAGAGGGTGCCGCCCAACACGTGATAGCGGCCCTTGAAGGCCTGTCCGCGCTCCATTGCCCACAGGTCAGCGACATCCTCGACCACGCAGATCTGGCCGTTGGCGCGTTTTTCGGAGGCGCATATGTCGCAGGTCTCGGTGGTGCCGATATTGCCGCAAGTGACGCATTCACGCGCCGTGGCGGCGACGGTTTGCATCAGATCGGCCAGCGGCGTGAGCAAGAGCGCACGCTTGCGGATCATGTGCAGGACCGCGCGCCGGGCCGAGCGGGGGCCAAGCCCCGGCAGCCGGGCCATCATGTCGATCAGGGCGTCAATGTCGCGGGTGCTGCTCAAACTAATGGTCCGGTTGCGGCAGGTGTCGATGCCTTCGGCGAGAGTATTTGGAGAACGATGAAAGACTGGCTCAGAACGGCAGGTTCATATCCTTGGGCAGTCCCATGCCTTCGGTGAGTTTGCCCATTTCCTCTTGGGCGCGCTCGGTTGCCTTGGCCTGGGCGTCCTTGATCGCGGCAAGGATCAGGTCTTCAACCACTTCCTTGTCATCCGAGTTGAAGATCGAAGGGTCGATATCGAGGCCCTTGAGTTCACCCTTGGCGGTGCAGGTTGCCTTGACAAGGCCCGCGCCGGATTCTCCGGTGACCATGAGATTGTGCATCTCTTCCTGAAGGGCAGCCATTTTTTGCTGCATTTCCTGCGCGGCCTTCATCATCTTGGCCATATCGCCCATCTGGCCCAGTCCTTTGAACATAGCGTAATCTCCTATCGGGGGGCCCGCATGCGGAGCAGGGGCCGGATGTGTGGTTTTGTGGTTTTAAGCATATGTAGAGGGAAATGGCGACAGGCAAGCGCGGCTATGGCGCCATGATGAAAGGCTTAATCCTCCTCAAACGGGTCCCATTCGTCTTCGACCTCGGGCAGGGCCTCGGCCTCGGCGTGGCTGGCTATATCGGCGGCCGAGCGGATGGCGGTGATTTTCGACTTGGGAAAGGCGGCAAGCACGGCCTGCATCAACGGGTGGTCGGTGGCCTCGGCCTTGAGCGCATCCTGCGCGGCATTGCGCGCCTCAAGGATGGTGGGCGCGGTGCCGGAATTGACCAGGCTGACGGCCCAGCGATTGCCGGTCCAGCGTTGCAGGGCGTTGCCGAGGTTTTGCGCCAGATCGCCGGGGGCGTTCGGGGTCGGGGTGAATTCGATGCGCCCCGGTTGATAGGCGGCAAGGCGCAGGTTGCTTTCGACCTCGACCAGAAGTTTGACGTCGCGATTGGCGCGAATAAGCTCGACGACATGCTCAAACGTCGGGAAATGCGCCAGCGCGTTTTCGACCTGTGGGGCGAGTGCCGTGGTCTGGCCTGCGCTGCCTATATGGCCAGTTGTGGTGCCAGAGCTTTGCGGCGTCGGTGCGTGACAGGCCTGTGGCGCGGCGCCGCCATTGGCGCTTG
>CBDTZA010000430.1:0-2419 GCA_965364785.1 uncultured Roseovarius sp.
CGCGTCATCCAAGATATCCGCCGTAATCCAGCCCGGGCCATTCCCCGCCCGGCGCGATTGTCACGAAACCCTTAATGTTGGGGTGCTCCCCCAAGCCCGATACAGCATCTGCCCAAGCCGACCTGTGGCCCCAAGGACTAAAATCCGCGTAAAATCATCTTTCTGACCCGAAATCATTGACCCTCCCGCCGGGCCACGTATTTTGCCCGAAAAACATATGCCACGGCATTCACGACAAAAGCGAGCATTGGACCAGGCATGAAACAGATTATGCGCATAAGTGGCATCCTGGGCCTCTGTCTGACGCTTGTGGCCTGTTCCCTGCCCCGTGGTGCCGGCGTTGAGCGTGAAATTATCGGTGGGGCCAATAGGGCAGATGCTGATTTCGCCGTCTACCCTGTTAGTCGCGCCTTCCTGCCAGCACTTGCCGAATGGCCGGTGACCGGAGAACCGGACCTGAACTGGATCACCGCCAGTGCAGGATCGCGCAGCCAGATCATCGCACCGGGCGATATGATCTCGATCGCCGTCTGGGACAGCAATGACAACTCTTTGCTTACCGCGCCCGAACAGCGGGTTGTCGGGCTTGAGGAGATGCGCGTCGCTGCAAACGGCACGATTTTCATGCCCTATATCGGCGAAACCCGCGTCGCGGGCATGACTCCGCAAACCGCCCGTGCCCGCCTACAATCGGAACTGGAGGCTATTGTGCCCTCCGCGCAAGTACAACTTTCCATGGTGGCAGGGCGCGGCAACTCGGTTGATCTGGTTGGTGGCGTATCGTCGCCGGGATCTTATCCAATGCCTGACCGATCCTATACCGTCTTAAGCCTGATTTCCGCAGGCGGCGGTGTGCGGCCGGGCATGAACAACCCACAAATCCGCTTGATGCGGCAGGGCCATATCTTTGGCACCTCTATCACCCGGCTTTATTCCGAACCGCTTCTTGATACCCGTCTGGCCGGCGGCGACCGGGTCATTGTCGAGGAAGATCGCCGGTATTTCCTGTCGCTTGGGGCGGCAGGCCGTCAAGATCAGCATCCGTTCCCGCAGGATGTCGTATCAGCCCTTGATGCGATGTCGTTGATTGGGGGGGTCTCTTCCGCCCGGGCCGACCCTGAGGGCATCCTGATCATGCGCGAATACCCCGCCACGGCGCTGCGCACAGGCGAACGCGGACCGCGGCAGGAACGCGTGGTCTTTACGCTGGATCTGACCACATCCGATGGCCTCTTCTCCGCGCGCAATTTCCGCATTCATTCCGGCGATCTGGTCCTGGCCACCGAAAGCCCGGTCAGCTCGGTGCAGACGGTCTTTAGTCTGTTCGGCAGCGTCTTTGGTCTGGCCGGCGCCGCTGGCAACCTCTGATAAGGTTCAGGCGGGTGGCAGAGAAATCGGTGCCGCCGTTGTCACCAAAGAATTGATCCGGTCCAGATGCACCCGCAAGGTCCGGGTCAGAAAATCATAGTTTTCAACGATGTGGGTTCGCGCGGCGGGGCCCAGATGGGCATAGTCCTGCGGCGCGGCCAGCACATCGACCACTTGCGCGGCCAACGCCTCTGGCTTGAAGAAATCCACCAGCATGCCGGTTTTGCCGTGGGTGACAACCTCACGCACCGGAGCCGTATCCGAGGCCACGATGGTCGCCCCCATCGACATTGATTCCAAGAGCGACCAAGACAACACGAACGGCACCGTCAGATAAATATGGCAGCGGCTGATCTGGATGATCTTTTGACAGTCTTCATAAGGCACGCGGCCCAGAAAATGCACGCGGTCCCAATCGACAGCATTGCCAACCTCGCGTTCCATCTCAGCTCTATAACCACCCTCAGAACCGCTTTTCTTGCCATAGGATGTCTCACTGCCGCCGACGACCAGCACCCGGGCATTGGGGCGGGCAGCAAGGATATCAGGCAGCGCCCGCATAAAGACATGAAAGCCGCGTGTCGGCTCCATATTGCGGGCCATATAGGTGAAAATCTCATCCTGCTTCGTCGCCACCCGCCCCAACCGATTGAGCATCACCGAGGCCTCGGGGTCGGGTTTTAGCAGATCGGTGCGGATGCCGTCATGACAGGTGTAGATCTTGGAATGGAAGCTTGCCGGGTAGGTGTTGCGTTGCCACAGCGTCGGGGATTGCCCAATATCCACGGTTTCCAAGTTGATGTAGTTTACCGCATTGCGGGCATGCATGATGAACGGGGTATGGGGGCTTGATGGAAATTCAGGGTCGAACCCGACCGATCCGCCCTTGGCCAGAAAATAGTATTCAAAGAAGCCGATCACCGGCACATCTGGCCAGACAATCTTGGTGAAGGTCAATTCTCCCCACCCGACATGGCCGAGGATCACATCAGGTTTGAAGCCCTGAGCATCCAACGCCTGACAGACCACCGCCGCCCCATAGCCCGCGCCT
>CBDTZA010000431.1:0-2418 GCA_965364785.1 uncultured Roseovarius sp.
TATCGCAACATGTGGTGGGGTTGGGTGTGACCCTGCTTGCCACCTCTAGCACCTATTACGCCTACCGCCTGGCCCTGCCAGAGGTGACAAGCCCGCCCAAGATCGCGGCGTTTCAGCCGTTGGAAATTCCGGTTTTGTCGGATATCCCGCTGATTGGTCCGGCGCTGTTTGCGCAGACGCCGATGACCTATCTGGCCTTTGTTCTGGTCGTGTTGGTGGCGATCGTTCTCTATCGCACGCCGCTTGGTCTGGCGCTGCGTGCGGCGGGGGAAAACCCCGCGGCGGTGGCGGCGCAGGGTCTTTCGGTGACCGGCATTCGCATGGGCGCGGTGATCGTCGGCAGCGGGTTCATGGCGATGGGCGGCGCGTTTCTGACCATGTCGGCGTTCGATTCGTTTTTCTTTGAAATGGTCAACGGGCGCGGCTGGATCTGTATCGCGCTTGTGGTGTTTGGCGCGTGGAAGCCGGGCAAGGCGCTCTTGGGGGCGGTGCTTTTTGCGGCGTTTGATGCCCTGCAAATCCGGGTGCAACAGACCCCGCTTAGCGCCGATATCCCCTATCAGATATTCCTGATGACGCCCTATGTTCTGTCGATCCTGGCGCTTATCGTGATGTCGCGCCGCGCCGAGGTGCCGGCCGCTCTTATGGTGCCGTTCAACAAAGGAGAACGCTGATGTTCGATCTGATCGTCAAGGGCGGCACATTGCCGGATGGCCGGGTGGCCGATATCGGCATCACCGGCGCAAAGATCACGGCGATTGGGGATTTGACGGAGGCGACAGCAGGCGAGGTAATTGACGCCAGTGGCGATCTTGTCAGCCCGCCGTTTGTCGACCCGCATTTCCACCTAGATGCGACCCTATCCTATGGCATTCCGCGCATCAATGCGAGCGGCACCCTGCTTGAGGGGATCGGCCTTTGGGGCGAGTTGAAAGAAATCGTGACCCAGGAACAGATGGTCGCGCGCGCGCTTGAATATTGCGATTGGGCGGCCAGCATGGGCCTTTTGGCGATCCGCAGCCATGTCGACACCTGCGATGATCGCCTGCTTGGTGTCGCGGCGATGCTTGAAGTGCGCGACAAGGTCAAGAATTACATCGACCTGCAATTGGTGGCCTTTCCGCAAGACGGATTTTATCGCGACCCGACCGCGCGCGGCAACACCATTCGCGCGCTTGATATGGGTGTCGATGTGGTCGGCGGCATCCCGCATTTTGAGCGCACCATGGCCGATGGCGCCGCCTCGGTGCGCGAGCTGTGTGAGCTGGCGGCGACGCGTGGCTTGCCGGTGGATATGCATTGCGATGAGACCGACGACCCCCATAGCCGCCACATCGAAACGCTGGCCTATGAGACACAGCGCCTTGGATTAGGGGGCCGGGTGGCGGGCAGTCATCTGACCTCGATGCATTCGATGGACAATTACTATGTCTCGAAATTATTGCCGCTGATCGCCGAGGCGGGGGTGGCCGCCATTCCCAATCCTCTGATCAATATCATGTTGCAGGGGCGGCACGACACATTCCCGAAACGGCGCGGGCTAACGCGGGTCAAAGAGATGCAGGCGCATGGCATCACCGTTGGCTGGGGCCAGGATTGCGTGCTTGATCCGTGGTATTCGCTTGGCACGGCGGACATGCTTGATGTGGCCTTTATGGGGCTGCATGTCGCGCAGATGTCCCATCCCGATGAGATGCGCCGCTGCTTTGATATGGTCACCACGCAGAACGCCCGCATTCTGGGGCTTGAGGGCTATGGGTTACAGGTTGGCGCACAGGCGTCATTGGTGGTGCTTGATGCGGGTGATCCGATCGAGGCGCTGCGCCTGCGCCCGGCGCGGCTTGCGGTGGTCGCCAAGGGCCGGGTGATTGCCAGAACCCCACGTCAGGATGCGAGCCTTAGCTTGCCCGGCCGCCCCGCAACCATCCGGCGGCGGCATCGGCAGGGTGGCTAGGCGCGATGATCGCGCTCTTGCAGGGGCTTGCACGCCATGGGCGGCTTGTTTTGATTGTCGGCTTGGTGGTCGGGGTCACGGCGCCGGGGCTGGCCCGCATCCTTGCGCCGCTGATCTTTCCGATGATCGTTGTCCTGCTGTTTCTGGCCACGCTTCGGGTTGATCCGATTGCGGCCTTTCCTGATCTGAGGCACCTGCCGCGCTATCTCGGGCTTGCGGCGGCGTTGCAGATTGGCATGCCGGTGCTGGCAATTGCGGTGCTTTGGGCGATTGGCGCGCTCAATTCGATCCTCGGCATCGGCGTGGTTCTGGTGCTTGCCGGTGCCCCGCTGACCGGAAGTCCGGGCCTCGCGATCCTGTCGGAGGCCGACCCAAGCCCGGCCCTGCGTCAGCTTGTTGTCGGCACTGCGATCCTGCCGCTGACGGTGTTGCGCCGGTTCGACTGTGTGCTGGCGCCGGTGAAG
>CBDTZA010000432.1:0-2414 GCA_965364785.1 uncultured Roseovarius sp.
TTGACGGGGCTTTGGCGCATGGGTAAGCGAGGCGGGCGAAGAAATCCAGACGGAGATGACATATGACCGAAGCAGGCTTCACACCGCGGGTCTTTTCGGGCATTCAGCCCTCGGGCAACCTGCATCTTGGCAACTACCTTGGCGCGCTCAAGCGCTTTGCCGATGCGCAGAACCAGGGCATCCAGTCGATCTATTGCATGGTCGATCTGCACGCCGTCACCGTCTGGCAGGACCCCGCAGAGCTGCGCCATTCCACGCGCGAGCTTACGGCAGGCTTTATCGCCTCGGGGCTTGATCCGGCGAAATCCATCCTGTTCAACCAAAGTCAAGTCGCCGAACACTCACAGCTGGCCTGGATTTTCAACTGTGTGGCGCGCATGGGCTGGATGCAGCGCATGACCCAATTCAAGGACAAGGCGGGCAAGAATGCCCAGAACGCCTCGCTTGGGCTGTTTGCCTATCCTGCACTGATGGCGGCGGATATTCTTGCCTATCACGCCACGCACGTGCCGGTGGGCGAGGATCAGAAACAGCATCTCGAACTGACCCGCGACATCGCGATCAAGTTCAACAATGACTTCGGCGTTGATTTCTTTCCCCTCCCCGAACCGGTGATCGAGGGCACGGGCACGCGGGTGATGTCGCTGCGCGATGGGTCAAAGAAGATGTCGAAATCCGACCCTTCGGATATGAGCCGCCTCAACCTGACCGATGATGCCGACACGATTGCCAAGAAGATCCGCAAGGCCAAGACCGACCCAGAGCCGTTGCCGTCCGAGGTGAAGGGGCTGGAAGAGCGCCCCGAGGCCCGCAATCTGGTGAATATCTATGCCGCTTTGGCCGATATGAGCGTCGATCAGGTGATGGCCGAAGCCGGCGGCAAGGCGTTCTCCGAGTTCAAGCCAATGCTGGCCGACCTGGCGGTTGAAAAGCTGGCGCCTATTTCGGGCGAAATGACCCGCCTGATGCAGGATGTGACCGAGATCGACCGCATTCTGGCCGAAGGCGCCGGGCGCGCCCGCGCCATCGCCGCGCCGATCCTGCGCCAGACCTATGAGATCATGGGCATGGTCGGCCCGCGCGAGATTTAAGTGCGGCACCGTCGGCCGCGTCCTCTTTGGGTGTCCAAAAGGTCTCAAAGCCTCTCATCGCCCATGTATCATGCGGTTTTTGCAAGATGCCGCAGTTTGTCCCTGCGCCAAGCGGTTGACCTTGCCCGCGCCGCGCCGCACTCTGACGGCACCATCATTGCCAAAAGGCCCGCCATGACCCCCGAAGAGATTGCCGAACTGCCCTATCGCCCCTGTGTCGGCGTCATGCTGACCAATGCCGATGGCCATGTATTCGTCGGTCAGCGGATCGACAATAAGGTCGCCGCCTGGCAGATGCCGCAGGGCGGGGTTGACCCCGGCGAAGCCCTGCGCGACGCGGCCCTGCGCGAATTATGGGAGGAAACTGGCGTCACGGCCGACAAGGTGCGGATTGAAGCCGAATCCACGGATTGGATTCCCTATGATCTTCCGCATGACCTGGTGCCTCGCATCTGGAAGGGTCGCTATCGCGGGCAAGAGCAAAAATGGTTCCTGCTGCGTTTTCTGGGCCGCGATAGCGATGTGAACATCGCCACCGACCACCCGGAGTTTTCCGAGTGGCGCTGGCTTCCCTTAGAAGATCTGGTCAAGAATATCGTGCCCTTCAAACGCGAGGTTTACACCCGCATTCTGGCCGAGTTTACCCCGCTATTATGATCCGCGCGAGCCTTATTTCATTGGCCCATCCGTCTTCTTCCGCCCTCATTCGGCCTCATCCGGTTTCACTGTAATAATGAGTGCCACCTAACAGCCGGAGCGGCTGCACGAGATCGGCCTTGACCCCAGCGATCGCCGCCTGGCGCTAACCCTGCATCTGGTGCAAGAGATCATCGGCTTTCCCCGTCATCTCAGCCAGCATGTGGGCGGGTTCGTCATCACTCAGGGACGGCTGGATGAGCTGGTCCCGATTGAAAACACCAACATGGAGGATCGCACCGTCATTTGCTGGGACAAGGACGATATCGACGCGCTTGGCATTCTCAAGGTCGATGGGCTGGCGTTTGGCATGCTGACCTGTATCCGCAAGGCGTTCGACCTTTTGGCCGAGCATCACGGCGCGCGCTATACGCTGGCCACCCTGCCGCAGGAGGACAGGCCGGTTTATAACATGCTATGCCGCGCATGCGCCCGCCCTGTTTTTATGATCTGGCGATTCAGGTGGCAATCATCCGGCCGGGGCCCATTCAGGGCAATATGATGCATCCCTTCATCCGGCGCCGTAATGGCGAAGAGCCGATCAGCTTTCCCTCGGATGCCCTGGGCAAGGTTCTGGGCAAGACGCTGGGGTGCCACTGTTTCAGGAACAGGCGATGCAGATCAAGG
>CBDTZA010000433.1:0-2406 GCA_965364785.1 uncultured Roseovarius sp.
CTGGTGCCAACCCCGTTTTATCAGGTTTATATGGGCGCCGCGCTCGGCGTGGGCGCCGAGCCGGTGTTTTTGAATGCCACCCGCGACACTGGGTATCTGCCGGACTTCACAAGCCTTTCGGAAGAGGTTTTGAACCGCGTGGCGGTGGCCTATCTGTGTTCGCCGAGCAACCCGCAGGGGGCCGTGGCGAGCCGCGAATACTGGGCCGACCTTATCGCGTTGGCGGAAAAGTACGATTTCCGGATTTTCGCTGACGAATGCTATGCCGAGATTTACCGCGATGGCCCGCCTGTGGGGCTGTTGCAGGTGGCCAATGAAATGGACGCCGATCCAGAACGGATTGTGGCGTTTCACAGCCTCTCGAAGCGCTCGAACCTACCGGGGTTGCGCAGCGGCTTTGTGGCGGCGGGGGTAGAGAGCATCAAGGCGATGAAACAGCTGCGCAATTATGCCGGCAGCCCGCTGCCGATGCCGCTTCAGCATGCCGCCGCAGCGGTTTGGCAGGATGAGGCACATGTTGTCGAAAACCGCCGCCTTTACGGCGAGAAATACCGCGTCGCGGATGAGATCCTGGGCAATCTGCCCGGCTATCGCAGTCCCGAGGCGGGGTTTTTCCTGTGGCTGCCGGTGCCGGATGGCGAAGAGGCGACGATCAAGCTCTGGCAAGAGACTGGCGTTCGGGTGCTGCCCGGCGCGTACCTTAGCCAGGAGGCCGGCGGCGTGAACCCCGGCAAAGGATATATTCGGGTCGCTATGGTGGCCGAAGAACAAGAGATGGCGCGCGGGCTTAACCGGTTGCGTGACTGTCTGTACGGATGATTGAGGGCGAGAGATAATATGGCATATCAGACGCGTGGGCGTGACCCCCTGCTGGACAGCACCATGACACAGGCGATTGAAAAGCGCGGCAAGGAATTGCTGGGCCTCACGCTTTTGATGCTGGCGGCCATGGCGGCGGCGATGGTGGCCTCTTATAGCCCGGACGATCCAAGCTGGATGTCGGCCACCGATGCGCCGGTACAGAACTGGATGGGTCAGATCGGGGCGTCGATTGCTGCGCCGTTGTTCATGATCGTGGGCTGGGGCGCCTGGGGTATTGCCATCGTTCTTGCGGTCTGGGGTGCGCGGTTTGCGCTTCATCGCGGACAAGAACGCGCCGTCGGGCGGCTTATCTTTGCGCCGATCTGGTTGGCGGTTCTGGCACTTTATGCCTCGTCGCTGACGCCGGGGGCGGACTGGGCCGCGACCCATAGTTTCGGGCTTGGTGGGCTGTTTGGCGATACGGTACTGGGCACGTTGTTGGGTATTCTGCCCTTGGGGGCAAGTCTTGGGCTCAAGCTTTTGTCGGTGCTTTTGGGCGCGGGAATGCTTGTGCTGGGGGCGTTTGTGCTTGGGTTTACCAAGCTCGAGCTGTCGCGGATCACGCGGTTCCTGCTGGTTGGTGTGATCATGAGCTATGCGGGCCTTATGACGTTGTTGGGCAAAGGTGCCAGTGGCGCGGCACAGGCTGGGCAAGCGATGCAATCGCGCCTGGCAGAGCGGCGTGCGCGCCGCGCCGAGGCAAGTGAGGCCGCCGCCGCCGCGCGCTTTGAGCCAAGGGTTCAGCCCGCCGCCGTGCAGCGCTCTTATGGAGAGCCGGTGATCGAGGATAAGACCAATTTTGCCCCGATTGTGGAAAAGCCCGGTGGTTTGCTGGCGCGGATGCCGATGCTGATGCGCAAACCCGATGTGATGCCAGAGCCGGAATTGGTGGAAACCGCCGCCTTTGAGGGTGAAGCGGATATGCCCGGCGATGACCGGATCAGCGCCAAAATCTCGGATGTGATCCGCGCGCGGGTGCGTCAGCACCCAAATGTGCGCGTCGAATCTGTGGCGCCGCTGACCAAGGGGCGCGGGCGCGGGCCCGATCCGTTGATCCTGAGTACGGCGCCCAAGGGTGCGCTGCCGCCAGAGCCACCGCTGACCGCGCGTCGCGCGCTGGACATGCCGCCAATGCCGCAATCCTATGGCTTTGACGATGAACAGCCGTTTGACGATGATCAGGCGCTTGTCGATGACTATGCCGCCTATGAGCCCGAGCCACAGCCCGTGGCGCAAGCACCGCGCATTCCCACGCCCGAGCCGCGCAAAGTGGTGCAGCACGCCCCGCGCAAAGCGCCGCAGCCCTCAACGCGCGCCATTGCCGAGGCGCAACCCGCCTTGCAATTTGACGAAGGCGCGGGCGTGGAATACGAATTGCCGCCGCTCAGCCTGTTGTCGAGCACCGAGAATATTCAGCGCCATCACCTGAGTGACGAAGCACTCGAGGAAAACGCGCGGATGCTGGAAAGCGTGCTGGATGATTATGGCGTCAAGGGCGAGATCGTCAGCGTCCGCCCCGGCCCGGTCGTCACGATGTACGAACTG
>CBDTZA010000434.1:0-2402 GCA_965364785.1 uncultured Roseovarius sp.
CAGGCCCGCCTTGAGCGCGAGGCGATGGCGAATGGCGAAGAGCTTGATGGCTACCAGCTGCGCGAGATGATCGCACATGAGGTCGGCGTGCCGCTGCGCGATGTCGAGATGATGTCAGGGCGTCTGTCCGGGTCAGATTTTTCGCTCAATGCCACGCAGTCGTCCGAGGACGAGGGCCGTGAATGGATCGACACGCTTGAAGATGACGGCCCGCGCGGCGATCAGCTTGTTGAGCAGGATCACGATCTTGGCGCGCTGCGAAATTGGCTGACTGACGCGATGCAAAATCTCAATGAGCGCGAGCGGTTCATTGTGCGCGAACGCAAATTGCGCGACGCGCCGCGCACACTTGAGAGTTTGGGCAATGAGCTTAACCTCTCGAAAGAACGGGTGCGCCAGCTTGAAGCCGCAGCTTTTCAGAAGATGCGCAAACATCTTGAAAAGCACGGGTCCGAGGTTCACAATCTGTTGGCATGATCCTGCGTTATGCCGCCCTTATCTTTGGCCTGATTTTTGCTATGCCTGTGATCGCGCAGGATGTGGTGGTGTTGGGCGAGGTCCACGATAACCCTGCCCATCATGTGCTTCAGGCGCAGCGCGTTGTGACATTGCAGCCCAAAGCCATCGTGTTTGAAATGCTGACCCCGGAACAGGCGAAAAAAGTGTCACCTGAGCTGCGCGGCGATGCGGCGGCTCTGGCGGTGGCCTTGGGTTGGGCCGAGAGCGGCTGGCCGGATTTCGCGATGTATTACCCGATTTTTGCCGCCGCACCGGAGGCAGCGATTTATGGCGCACAGGTGCCACGGGATAAGGCGCGCGCGGTGTTTGAGACTGGTCTTGCGGCCAGCTTTGGCGAAGATCCGGCGCGCTATGATCTGGACCGGCCCTTGCCCGGCGATCAGCAAGCGGCACGTGAAGCGCTTCAAATGTCGGCGCATTGCGATGCGCTGCCCGAGGATATCCTGCCTGGCATGGTCGAGATTCAGCGCCTGCGCGACGGCGTATTGGCGCGCGCCGTGGTCGAGGCCTTGGGCGAGACGGGCGGACCGGTGGTGGTGATCACCGGCAATGGTCACGCCCGGCGTGATTGGGGCATGCCTGCGGTGCTGTCCTTTGCGCAAGGTGATCTTGAGATTTTGGTCGTTGGTCAGACCGAAGATGACCGTCCCCTTGAAGGTGAATTTGACGAGGTGATCTCGGCCCCAGCGGCTGAGCGCACTGATCCTTGTGCGGCGTTCAAATAGCGCGTTGCGCCCGTGCATGCGCGCCTCGCGTGCTGCCCCTTGTCACCCCGAGGGCCACGCCTTACTGTCGCAACGGCTGAACAAGGAACGCGCCCATGCTGGCATCGAAACGCATTCTTCTGATCATTGGAGGCGGCATTGCAGCGTTCAAATCGCTCGATCTGATCCGCCGTCTGCGCGAGGTCAGCGCAGAGGTGACGCCGGTTCTGACGCGGGCTGGATCGCAATTTGTAACGCCGCTTTCGGTCTCGGCGCTGGCCGGGCACAAGGTGTTTCAGGACCTGTTTGATCTGACCGATGAGGCCGAGATGGGCCATATCGAACTGAGCCGCAGTGCCGATCTGATCCTGGTCGCCCCGGCGACCGCCGATCTGATGGCGAAAATGGCGGGCGGGCAGGCGGATGACCTTGCCTCGACGCTTTTGCTGGCCACGGATACCCCGGTTTTGATCGCACCTTCAATGAATGTGCGGATGTGGCAGCATGCCGCCACGCAGCGCAATCTTGCCACCCTTCGCGGCGATGGCATCGGCTTTGTTGGCCCCAATGAGGGCGATATGGCCTGCGGTGAGCATGGCCCCGGTCGCATGGCCGAGGTGCCTGAAATTGTCGCGGCGGTGCGTGCGGCGCTTGTCGATGGCCCCCTGAAGGGGCGGCGCGTGCTGGTCACGTCCGGCCCCACGCATGAACCAATTGACCCGGTGCGCTATATCGCCAACCGGTCCTCCGGGGCGCAGGGCACGGCGATTGCGCGCGCGCTGAGCACGCTTGGCGCCGAGGTTGTGTTTGTCACCGGCCCCGCGACCGTGCCGCCGCCCGACGGCGTCGAGGTGGTGCGCATCGAGACCACGCAAGAGATGCTGGCGGCGGTTGAGGCGGCACTGCCGGTTGACGCGGCGATCTTTGCCGCCGCCGTGGCCGATTGGCATGTGACCGGGGCCAGCCAGTCAAAGTTGAAGAAAACCAAGGGCGGTTTGCCCCAGCTGGTATTTGCCGAGAATCCCGACATTCTGAAGGGTGTGAGCCAGCTGACGCAAGGCCGCCCGCCGTTGGTGGTGGGCTTTGCCGCCGAAACGAACGATGTGATCGAGAACGCCACCGCCAAGCGCCTGCGCAAGGGCTGTGACTGGATCGTTGCCAATGATGTATCACCAGCAA
>CBDTZA010000435.1:0-2401 GCA_965364785.1 uncultured Roseovarius sp.
GATGCAGGCGTTCATGCATGTCGCGATCTATGCCGGTGTGCCGCGCGCCAATCACGCCATCAAACTGGCGAAACAGACCTATGCCGAGCTTGAAGGAACCGCAGGATGACCAAGCCAACCGATCTTTTTCAACGTGACCGCGAATGGCATCCGCCTGCGTTGACGCGGGACTATAAGACCAGCGTTGCGCGCTCGCCGCGCTATGCGCTGTTGTCCCTGCAACCTTCCGCCAGCGAGATGACCGGGCCCACGTTTGGGCATAGTGACATCGACCCGCTCGATAACGACCTGCTTGCCAATTACGCCAAGACCGGCGACCCGATTGGCGAGCGGATCATCGTGCATGGCCGGGTGTTGGATGAAAACGGCCGCCCCGTGGCCAACACCCTTGTCGAGATCTGGCAGGCCAATGCGGGCGGGCGGTATCGCCACAAGAAAGATACCTATCTTGCGCCGATTGACCCCAACTTTGGCGGTTGCGGGCGCACCTTGAGCGACGACAACGGCTATTACGTTTTCCGCACGGTCAAGCCGGGGGCCTATCCATGGCGCAACTGGGTGAACAATTGGCGGCCTGCGCATATCCATATTTCGGTCTTCGGCACGGGGTTCGCCCAGCGCCTTATCACGCAGATGTATTTTGAGGGTGATCCGCTTATTGCGAAATGCCCGATCGTGAACACTATCCCCGATCAGCGCGCGATTGATCAGCTTGTCGCGGCGATTGATATGAAAGCGTCGATCCCGCTGGATAGCATCGCCTACAAGTTTGATATCGTGCTGCGCGGTACGCGCTCAACCTTTTTTGAAAATCGGCCCGAGGGGAACTGAGCATGGTACAGAAGCTGGATTATCTGAAGGAATCGCCCTCGCAGACCGCCGGGCCTTATGTGCATATCGGCCTCGCGCCCGGCGCGGCCGGGTTTGACATTTACCAGCGGGAACTGGGCCATGACATCATCGGGCCAAATGCCAAGGGCGCGCGGATCAGGATCAGTGGCACCGTGACCGACGGCACCGGCGCGCCGGTCAAGGATGTGCTGATCGAGGTGTGGCAGGCCAATGCAGCAGGCGTCTATCCCGGTGCGGGTGAGGTCGAGACGGGCTTTCGCGGCTGGGGCCGGGTTGTGCCGGACTTTGACAGCGGCGAGTGGTCGTTCGAGACCATCAAGCCGGGGCCGGTGATGGGCCGTAATGGCCGCATGATGGCGCCGCATATCAACCTGTGGCTGGTGGCGCGCGGAATCAACATCGGGCTGAACTCTCGCCTCTACTTTGGCGACGAAGAGGCTGCCAATGCCGCCGATCCAGTGCTGAACCTGGTTGAACAGGCGCATCGCCGAGAAACTCTGATCGCCAGCAAGGACGGATCGGGCTATCGTCTGGATATCTGCCTTCAGGGCGACAATGAAACGGTGTTCTTTGATGTCTGAAACTACAGCGAATTCCCCCTGCATCATCTGCGTGGCGATCACCGGATCGGTGCCGACGCAGGCCGATAACCCGGCGGTGCCGGTGACGATCAGCGAGCAGGTTGAGAGCACCCACGCCGCATTTGAGGCCGGTGCCAGCATCGCCCACTGCCATGTGCGCGACGACGAAGGCAAGCCCACGTCAGACGCCGAGCGGTTTGCGCGCCTGAAAGAGGGGATCGAGCAACATTGCCCCGGCATGATCGTGCAACTTTCGACCGGCGGACGTTCTGGCGCGGGGAACGAGCGTGGCGGGATGCTGCCGCTGCAGCCCGATATGGCCTCGCTTTCGGTGGGGTCTAACAATTTCCCCACACGGGTCTATGAGAACCCGCCCGATCTTGTGAACTGGCTGGCGTCCGAGATGATCAAATACGATGTGAGACCCGAGATTGAGGTGTTTGATCTGTCGCATATCTTCAGGGCGGCGGACATGCATGCAAAGGGGCAGATCAAGGACGTTCCTTATGTCCAGTTTGTGATGGGCGTGAAAAACGCCATGCCCGCCGACAAACATGTATTTGATTTCTATGTGGAAACCGTCAAGCGGTTGTTTGGTGATGTGCCTTGGTGTGCGGCGGGCGTCGGGCCGAAACAGATCGTCGTGAACGATTGGGCGATTGCGGCGGGCGGCCATGCGCGCACCGGTCTTGAGGATAATATCCGGCTGGACCGTGACCAACTTGCGCCATCAAACGCGGCACTGGTCAAGCGCACGGTCGGGGTCTGCGAAAAGTACGAACGCCCCGTCGCCACATGGCAAGAGGCGCGCCGTATCCTTGGCCTTAGGGATGTCACCGCGTGACGCTTGCATTTGCCAAACCCCGTGATGTGACCCTGCATTACCATCTGCGGTCGGGCCCCGTCGGCGCGCGACCGGTAGTTTTTCTGAACTCACTCGGCACAGATTTCCGGATCTGGCAGGGGGT
>CBDTZA010000436.1:0-2391 GCA_965364785.1 uncultured Roseovarius sp.
CACATCCCCGGCATGCAGCAGCGGGGCCATTGTGCGGGCAAAGGCACAGGTGGCTTCGGGGCTGGAAAGCTGTGTTGTGACGGTGTGATCGGGCATGGCACGACACTACACGCGCCACACCTGCCCGCAACCGTGATCAGGGCAGGTCGGCGGGGGTCATGTTGGAAAGTTCCGGCAAGCGCTGCGTTAGACAGATCATCGTTTGCCCGGCGCCAAGCGGCATCACCCGACAGGTCGCCCCATCGCCACCCGGTGGTCCGACCGTATCGATAATCGGGTTGCTCAGAGATCTGCGCGTGATTTTCTCTTCGACCTCGGCCCAGAGACCAACATCAGGGTAACGGCTATGGCAGGCCGACAAGAGGTCGGGAAGGCTCATATCGGCAAAGCTGCCATCGGGGTCGATGCCAAGAAGTGCGGCAAGGGTTTTGTTGCAAAACATCAGGCGGTTCTCGGCAGACAGCACCGCAACCCCCTCGTCAAGGTGGTCCATCACGGTCTGGCGCAGATCCATTTGCATGCGGTGTCGTCGGGTTGCGAGAATTTCGACCGAGATATCCTCGAACAGGAAGGCAACGGCGCCATCAGGATGCGGACGACCGGTAACGCGATAGGTCTGCCCTGTGGGCAGGCTCCAGACCTCTTGATAAAGGCCACCGGCGGCGGTTTTGACCATAGCGTTGATCTGGCTACGCCAGCTTGCATAGTTCTTCGGCTCTGGCATCACCTGACGGTCGCGCAGAGTGTCAAAAAAGCTGATCAGACTGGGCCGCGCACTTAGATATTCAGGCGCAAGCGAGGTGAGATCGATAAGCGCGGGATTAAACAGCGCCAGGTTTTTGGTGCGGTCAAACACGACAAGGCCAGTGGTCAGATTGGCAAAAGTCTTGGTCAGGGTCTGGACAAATTCACGCTGTATGGTCTCGGCGCGAATGATGCGGGTAATATCCGCAGCGTAATGCAGAACGCCCTCTTCGGTTCCGGTTGCTATCAGATCGTACCAAAGGTCGGACGGCCCGGCCAGGTCTTCCAGCGACACCCGTTTTGATATCGAAATGCCCGGCTCGGGCGCGTCACCAAGGGCCAGGATCATCTGCTCTTTGTGATCACCGCTCAGCGCTTCACTAGCCTGGTTTTCCCAGATGATTCTGCCGTCTTTGTCGCTCGCCCAAATCGGCATCGGGGCGGCCAATAGCGCGGCAGAGCGACCCTCTAGCAGCTCATGATGGCGCAGGGTTTCGTGCAGGCCCACGGAATCCGTTGCAAGCGTTTCACTTAATGTAAGGTGGACGGCCCTGTTGCCGGGGGAAAACTCTAGCCGCGATGTCAAACCGGCATCATCGCTTTCGATCACAAGATCGGCCGCAAGATTATCAAGGCGCTCCGGTAGGTTGGCAAAGCGAAAGCCAAGCCATTTTTTCATCCGTTGCCAGTCGGTTTCATCCTCTGTTTCCGCCGGGGGCAGGTTCAATGTGTCTGCATCATGGTCGATCAGCACTTCATCGCGGAACAGGAAGCTGTTTGACCGTGTGGCTGGCTGCGCCGCGATCCCCTTCTTGTTAAGGTCGGCCTTTGCCATGCCGATCAGCCACAGCACGGCAAACGAGAAGACGACCACAAGACCGCCGAGGATGACAGAGTTCGAAACGGTTAGATTGACCATGCAGCACCTTTTGTCTCAGGAGTTGCATCAAACTTTATCGAAACTGGTTAAGACCGCCTTAATGACGGTCGCATCTCTTTGAATCATGACGGTGTTTAGGTTTGAAACGGTTGGTTTTGCCCCAACGCAGACGATTCTTGCCCGGTTGGTGCAGCAATTGCGCCGCGCTCCCATGTCACTTCGACAAAAGCACCGGTTCGGGCCGAATGGCTGGCCTGTGATTTGAACGAATCTGAGCCATTGGCAAAACTGAGATCCGCACCAGAGCGTTCAAGCAGCGTTTTGGCGATGAAAAGGCCAAGGCCCATCCCTTCATATTCTGGGCGGCGTGGGTCGCTGGTGGTTGTGCGACGGCGCATGAACGGATCGCCGATCCGACCCAATAGATGCGGCGGATATCCCCGCCCGTCATCCATGATTCGAAGGGTAATGGTATCCTCGGTCCAGCTTGATTCAACCCAGACATTTTCGCGCGCGAAATCCACGGCATTCTGAATAAGGTTGCGCAGGCCATGAATGACCTCTGGTCGGCGCATCACCGTGGGTTGCGATAAGATATCACCTTCACCCGCCGCATGATCAAAATGAATATGTTTGCCACGGTCGGTATGGGGCTCTGCCGCCTCTTCGATGAGCGCGGTCAACGGGGCGGTGCGCAGGTGCAGGTCGTCCTTGCCCGCCCGCCCCATCGAGCGCAGGATATCGCGACAGCGGTCGGTCTGCTCAAC
>CBDTZA010000437.1:0-2357 GCA_965364785.1 uncultured Roseovarius sp.
CCGAGCGATTCAAGCCGCGAACCGGCAAGATTGCGGTCGGCCTCGGCCCGGCTCAGGGCGCGGTTGGCCTCGTTCACGGCCACGTCTGCGGCGCGTCGGGCATCGCGGGCGCTGCGGTCTTCTTCGGTGCGTTTGGCAAGCTGGTCGCGCAGGGCCTCATGGGCCTGCATCGCGCCATCGGCCCGTGCCGCAGCATGCTCAAGCTGTTGCTTGAGCTCTTCCAGCCGGTTGAGCTGTTGCAGGCGCAGCGCCGCCGCACTGGGCGCATCCTCGGCCCAGGCACGATAACCGTCCCATCGCCACAAATCGCCATCGACACTCACCAGCCGCTGACCGGGTTGCAGCAAGGGTTGCAGGCGCGGGCCATCGTCAGGATCAACAAGACCGATCTGGCCCATCCGCCGCACCAGAACCTCGGGCACCGAGACGTGATTGGTGAGCGCCGTCACGCCCGCAGGCAGGGTTTGCGGATCGGTATAGCCCGGCAAAACCGCCCAGCCCGAGGGGCCATCGGCCTCGACCTCGGGCGCGCGTAGATCGTCGGCAAGCGCCGCGCCAAGCGCCTTTTCAAAGCCCTGCTGCACCTGAAGCCGGTCCATGATCTGGCCACCTTCGGCAGTGTCGCGTTGCACCAGTTTTGCCAGCGCCGTCACCTCGGCGCGCAGGGCGTTCATCTCGCCCTCGGCTTCGGAACGCTGCGCGCGGGCCTCGGCCTCGCGCGATTGCGCATCGGCGCGGGCCTCGTCGGCGTCAAGAAGCGCGGCTTCGGCGGCTTCGGCGGCGGCCACGGCGGTGGTTTCGGCGGTATTCGCAGCGTTGTGATCGGCACGGGCCTTTTCCAATGCCGCGCGTGATCCGGCTTGCGCGGCGCGCGCGCGCTCTGCCTCGGCCTCGCTTTTGGCAAGGGTCTTGCGGCTGTCGTCAAGCAGGCGCTGCGCCGATTGATGGCGCGCAGACAGGCGGGCCATATCCTCGGTCATCTGGCTCAGGTCGCTTTCACGATCCTGCAGGATCTGCGCCGCCTCGCGGGCCGCGGTCTGCACCTCTTCAAGGCGGGCCTCGTGGCCCTCGGCCCCTTTGGCAAGCTCGCGCGCCTCCCAATCCAGCCGTTCGATGGTTTCACCGGCATCGCGGTTCAGACCGGTTTCACGCTCGATATCGCGAGCCAGCTGTTCGATCCGCCGCTCAAGCGTTACGATCCGCTCGCGGGCGTTGGCCTCTTGTTCGCTCAGGGTATCGCGCTGCACGCTCAGCCGTTGCAGGATCGCCGCCGCAATCGCCTCTTCTTCGCGCAGGGCTGGCAGGGCATCTTCGGCCAGCACACGCGCCTTGGTGGCCTCGCGGGCAGCCTTTTCGACGCGCGCCGCCTCGGTGGTGCGCTCGCGCAGGTCGTCCTCGGCGCGGGCGCGGGCAAGATCGGCCTCTTTCCAGCGCCGATACAGCAACAGCCCCTCGGACTGACGCAATTCCTCGCCGATCTGGCGATAGCGCGCCGCCTGGCGGGCCTGACGCGCCAGTTGCGCCAGTTGCGCCGCAAGCTGTTCGACCACATCATCGACACGGGTCAGGTTCGTTTCCGCCGCGCGCAATTTCAATTCCGCCTCGTGGCGGCGCTGATAAAGACCGGAAATACCGGCCGCCTCTTCCAGAATGCGACGGCGGGATTTTGGCTTGGCGTTGATCAGCTCTGAAATCTGCCCCTGCCGCACAAGGGCCGGAGAATGCGCGCCGGTCGAGGCATCGGCAAACAGCATCTGCACATCGCGCGCCCGCACATCCTTTGAGTTCACCTTATAGGCGCTGCCTACATCGCGGGTGATGCGGCGCACGATTTCAAGGTTGTCAGACTCGTTGAACCCCGCAGGCGCAAGCCGGTCGGAATTATCAAGCTGGATCACCACCTCGGCGAAATTGCGGGCGGGCCGGGTGGCCGCGCCGGCAAAGATCACATCCTCCATGCCGTCGCCACGCATCGCCGTGGGGCGGTTTTCGCCCATCACCCAACGCAGCGCCTCAAGCAGGTTCGACTTGCCACAGCCATTTGGCCCCACCACCCCGGTCAGCCCATCGGCAATGATCAGGTCGGTCGGATCAACAAAGCTCTTGAAGCCGGTCAATCTGAGTTTCGAGAACTGCACGCGTGCCTCGGGTTGGGGTTGGGGGCCATCGGGCCGGTGATTCCATTCACTCACGAGTGTGACCAAGCCACGCGGCCCCTGTCAACGGCCAACCACATCATATTGGGCGCGAGCGCGAGTTATCCACATGATATTGCGCAAACCCCGGCAAAACCCCGCCGAAACACGTGACGCGGAAAGACGGCAAGCGGTCGGAATCAACCTTGACGCAACTCGCGC
>CBDTZA010000438.1:0-2354 GCA_965364785.1 uncultured Roseovarius sp.
TTCTGGTTGCCGGCTCGGCCGTCTTCAAAGGCGGCAGCGTGGCAAACCCTGCGCCTTATGGCAACAATATCCGCACCATCCGCGCCGCTGCTGAGGCCGCCACCGCGACCATGGCATGACCCGCGCCGTCATTTTTGATCTCGACGGCACGCTGATCGACAGCGCGCCAGACATCCACGCCGCCGCCAATCGTCTTATGGCGCGGCACGGCTTTGCGCGGTTTGCCCCCGAAGAGACTCGCGCCTTTATCGGCCATGGCGTGCCGCATTTCATCGCCTGCTGTTTGCGCGCGCGGGGTGCCGAGGCAACGGGCGATCTGCACCGCCAATTGGTGGGCGAATTCGTGGCGGGCTATGAAACCGCCGTGACCCTGACAAAGGTCTATCCCGGCGTGGCCGAAGCGCTTGATCGGCTGGCCGCACGGGGTTTTGTGCTTGGTATTTGCACCAACAAACCGGTCGTGCCTGCGTGCGCGGTTCTCGCTCATCTTGGCCTTTTGGCGCATTTTCCCGTGGTGATCGGCGGCGACAGTTGCCCGGTGCGCAAACCCGATCCGGCCCCTTTGCAGGCGGCGGCGGACGCGCTTGCCGCAAGCCGCGTTCTTTATGTCGGCGATAGCGAGATTGACGCCGAAACCTCTGTGCGCGCGGACATGCCTTTTGCGCTTTATACCCAAGGCTATCGCAAGACCCCGGTCGCCGAGATACCGCATCAAACGGCGTTTGCGGATTTTGCACTGCTGCCCGATATCGCCGCTGATCTCTTGGCCTGAGGCGCGGATTTTTCGTTTGCCCTGAGCGGGGACGAACGCGCATAATCAAACCATGAAAACACGTCTTACCCAGGCCTTTGATCTGACCCCCCCGATCATATCCGCGCCGATGGCCTTTGCCGCAGGCGGTAAAATGGCTGCCGCCGTAAGCCATGCTGGCGGGCTTGGCCTTATCGGCGGGGGCTATGGCAATGCCGAGTGGCTGGCGCAGGAATTCGCGGCGGCGGGCAATGCGGCGGTAGGTGTCGGGTTCATCACCTGGAAAATGGCAGAAAATCCGGGCGTTCTTGATCAGGTGCTTGAGCATAAGCCCGCGGCGCTTGTTCTGTCGTTCGGCGATCCCGGCCCTTTTGCGCCAACGATTGCAGAGGCGGATGTGCCGCTGATCTGTCAGGTGCAAACCCTGCACGATGCACAAGCCGCCGCCGAATGCGGCGCGCAAGTGATCGTGGCGCAGGGCGCCGAGGCTGGTGGGCATGGCGAGCGGCGCGGCACCATCACGCTGGTGCCCGAAGTGGCCGATTGGCTGGCGCGCCACGCGCCGGATGTCCTCTTGGTGGCGGCGGGGGGCATTGCCGATGGGCGCGGCCTTGCGGCGGCGCTTATGCTTGGGGCCGACGGGGTTTTGGTCGGCTCGCGGCTCTGGGCCTCGGCCGAGGCGAATGTGTCCTCGGCGATGACCGATGCGGCGATTGCGGCCACCGGCGACATGACGATCCGCTCAAAGGTCATGGATGCCGCGCGCGGGCTGACATGGCCGGACCGCTATACCGCGCGGGTTCTGAAAAACCCGGTGACAGAGCGCTGGCACAGTGATCTGGCCGGGCTGCGCGATAATCCCGCCGCGCAACGTGACTGGGCCGATGGCTGGGCCGCAGGCGATCCGGCGCGCGCCAATACCTTTGTCGGTGAGGCGACGGGCCTTATCCATGATCGCCCGCCCGTGGCGCAGATCATCGAGGGTATGGTGCAAGAGGCCGAGGCGTTGCTACGCCGCGCGCCGGGATGGATCGGCGCATGAGCCTGAGCGCGCGGCTTATGCAAGAGGTTGCGGCGCAGCGCGGCGATCTGGTGCGGCTGACGCAGGATCTGATCGCGATCCCCACGCTCAACCCGCCGGGCGACAATTACCTAGAGATTTGCGAATATTTTGACCGGCGGTTGTCCAGTGCGGGATTTGAGACCCAGATGATCCGCGCCCATGGCGCCCCGGGCGACAACGACCGCTATCCCCGCTGGAATATCATCGCGCGCCGCGAGGGTAGCGCCTCGCACCCTTGCGTGCATTTCAACGGCCATATCGACGTGGTCGAGGTCGGCCATGGCTGGAGCGTGGATCCCTTTGCCGGTGTGGTCAAGGATGGCCGGGTCTATGGGCGCGGCGCCTGTGACATGAAGGGTGGCATGGCGGCCTCGATCATTGCCGCCGAGGCATTTATCGCGGTCTGTCCCGATTTCACCGGCGCGATTGAAATTTCGGGCACGGCGGATGAGGAATCCGGCGGGTTCGGCGGGGTCGCCTATCTGGCCGAACAGGGGTTTTTCAGTCCCGAGCGCGTCGATCACGTGATCATTCCCGAGC
>CBDTZA010000439.1:0-2352 GCA_965364785.1 uncultured Roseovarius sp.
GATCCCGTAAAGCGTGCCCATATACCGAATCCCATAAATATGCGCGATCAGCCCACTGGTCAGCGGCACCGTCGCCAGCCAGAGCGCCCCCATCGAGACCGAGAACAACAGCACCGTCGCGGGCGTGATCGGCGTCATGATAAACGCCGCCGCAATCACGGTACGCCCGAGATAGATCATCGCCAGCAGGTTCTTCTTGGAATAGCGCTTGCCCAACCAGCCAGCGGTGAGCGTACCCACGATATTGGCCAGCCCGATAAGAGAAATCGCCACCGCCCCAAGCGCCGATGTGGTGGTGATGCCCATACTGTGCAGCGCGCCACCGGGGGCGATGGGGCCGCACAGCTCGGTCACGAAGGCCGGGAAATGCGCGGTGATAAACCCAAGCTGATAACCGCAGCTGAAAAAGCCCAGAAAGATCAGGGTATATGAGGGATCGCGAAACGCCTTGCGCAGGATCGCACCCATCGTTTCCTCTAGCGCGGCGCGGCTCACCGGCTCTGGCGCGCGCATCAGCGGCAGCATTGCAAGGCTGGACAGAATGACCACGGCAAAGATCAAAAACACCATCTGCCAAGTCATCATGCCCAAGAGATACTCGGCCACCGGCGCGCCAAAGACCTGGCCGGCGGACCCGGCGGCGGTGGCAATCGCAAGGCTCATCGAGCGGTTCTCGTCAGAGCTTGCCCGCCCGACCACGGCTAGGATCACGCCAAATCCGGTGCCCGCAATGCCAAAGCCGACAAGGATTTCATAAAGCTGATGTGCCTCGGGCGTGACGGCAAATGACGACAGCACAAGCCCCGCCGCATAGGTCAGCGCGCCAAGCACGATCGCCTTGCGGTCGCCCATCTTTTCGGCGAGCGCGCCAAAAAATGGCTGTCCAAAGCCCCAGGCGAGGTTCTGAATGGCGATGGCTAGCGAAAATTCCGCGCGGGGCCAGTTGAACTCGGCCGCGATCGGGATCTGAAACACCCCGAATGACGCGCGAATGGCGAAAGAAATCAAGATGATCGCACAGCCCGCAATCAGGACAGGGGTAAACAGGGGGGCCGATTTTTGCATGGTGGTCCTTGGTGCGGGGTGGGCGCAGTCTATGAAAGTTGAACGCCCCGTCAATTCAGCCTTTGTGATGGGGATCATCACGGGAACGGCGTTAGTCCAGCAACTGGCCGATCATCGCGCTATCCGGATCGGCAAGGGCCTCGATGATATCGAAATGATGGCGACGCTCGGCCACGTGATGCGCCGCGCCCCAGGCCTCGGACAGCCATCGCGCCTGATCAAGGAAAACGGGCCGTTCATCGCCGCCAACCCAGATCGTGACCGGCGCAGAGGGCGCGGGCATAAGGGCAGGGCTTTCGGCCTCTGCGGCGGCCATATCAAGACGCAAATCGGCGTTCATCGAGGTCTGCAACAGCGGCCGCAGATCCGAGACCGGCGAAATCGGCATGACATGACGCAAGTGCGCCGCCACGTCATCCGGCAAGACCCCCGGCATCGCCATGCGGGCCACAAGATGCCCACCCGCCGAATGCCCTGCCAGAACCAGCGGCCCGTCAACCCGCGCCACCGCAGCCGTTATCGCGCGCGCGATCTGCGCCGTGATATCGGCGATCCGCACATCGGGGCAAAGGTCATAAGACGGCATCGCCACCGCCCAGCCCCGCGCCAAAGCACCCGCCGCCAGATGCGACCAGAATGAGCGGTCAAACCGAAGCCAATAGCCGCCATGCACGAAGACGCATAAACCCTTTGCCAACCCTTCGGGATGAAACAGATCAAAAGCCTGCCGCGCACTTGGACCATAAGAAAGCCCAAGCTCGGCCCGGCCCTGCGCCACAAGCGCGTCGCGAAACGTCTGTGCCTGCGCCGTCCAGCGCGCCGGATACTCTGTGCCCCCCGGAATATAGGGAACATTGGCATATGCATCGTCCAGTTTCACACTGTTTTCCTTCCTGTCTGGGCCTAGACATTTCTACCCCAAGGTGCTTTGCCTTTGCGAGATGAAAAGACAGGAGGCGACTACGCCATGACCAAGACCGATCTGAAATCCCTGCTGAGCGACCCCAGCCTTCTGGCCGAAAAAGCCTATATCGGCGGCGAATGGGTGGATGGCGACAATGGCACGTTTCAAGTCAGGAACCCTGCACGGGGCGACGTGATTGCAAATGTTGCGGATTTGAGCCGCGCACAGGTGGCCCGTGCCATCGCCTCTGCCGAGGCTGCCCAAAAAGAATGGGCGAAATGGACCGGCAAGGAACGCGCCGTTGTCATGCGCAAGTTTTTCGACCTGATGATGGAAAACCAGCATGATCTGGGCATCATCCTGACCGCCGAACAGGGCAAACC
>CBDTZA010000440.1:0-2350 GCA_965364785.1 uncultured Roseovarius sp.
ATTTGCGGTTCGGCTTGGTAAAGCCGCGCTTGGGAAGACGTTGATAGAGCGGCATCTGACCGCCTTCAAAGCCCTTGATCGCCACACCCGAACGGGATTTTTGACCTTTGATACCACGACCAGCAGTCTTACCCATGCCCGAGCCCGGGCCACGGCCAACGCGCTTGCGTTTCTTGGTTGCACCGGGATTGTCTTGCAGTTCATGCAGTTTCATGTCGCTTCTCCTTTGCCGGATGTGACCCCCAGCGACGGTTGGGCCAAACGCGGCGTATATTGAATGTTGAGTCGTGGCAAAACAGGGCCACTCGCGGGCATATAGACGGGATCGCCTTCGGTATCAAGCATCGAGTGATCGGGCTGGACCCGCAGAGACAGAAGGATTGATTGCGCGGGCTCTCTGGTGTCAGACTGCGAGGATGGTCGTGCGTTTGTCCCCCCTGCCCTTTTGGGCCGCCCTTCTGGGTCTTTGCCTCGCGCCGACGGGCCGGGCGCCATATGCCGCGACGGGCTGTGCCACAGATGCGATGCTGGTTTTTGACGGCTCTGCCTCAATGTCCGAGATCGGTTTTGACACACAGGCGGCGACCCGCATCATTGAGGCCCGCGATGCCATGCGCCGCGCCATGCCGCAGATCGCGCCCTATCGGCGTGTCGGCCTGATCGCCTATGGGCCGGGTGCGGGCGATGCCTGTAGCAATATCGACCTGCGGTTTGCGCCGATGCCGGATGCCGCCGCCGCCTTGGTGGCCGAAGTGGACGCGCTGCGCCCCGGCGGGCTGACCCCGCTTGCGGCCTCGGTCCGGGTCGCGGCAGAGGTGCTTGACTATCGCAAGCGTCCGGGGCTTGTGGTGCTGGTCACCGACGGCAATGAAACCTGCGGCGGGCGGCCCTGCGCGCTTGGGCGCGAATTGGCGGCCGAGGCGCGCGACCTCACGGTGCATGTGATCGGGTTTCGGGTGGTGGTGGATTTCTTCAGCTGGGACAGCCCCGAGGCCGACACCTATACCCAAGGCAATACGGTGGCCAAATGCCTCGCCGATTTCACAGGCGGCATGTATGTCTCGACCGAAACGGTCGAAGATCTCGCTTCCGCATTGCGAAATACGCTTGGATGCCCACTTATCGGCTGGGGCATAAATCCCGCCCCGGCCTTGCCCAAAGGCTAAGCCAGGACTTTTCCGCATCTGTAGGGTGGGTGCAACCCACGCCCGCCATTACGCTTTACGACGGTTCCGGCCAGACGAAATCAGGGCGCAGGCCCTCATAGACCGGGTGGCCATCGGATGGTTTGGGCACACCGCTCGTCGGATCATAAAACGCATGATAGGACGCAGGCGCGATCTGATCACCGTATCCCATGAGATTGGGCACAATCACACGAATTCGGCTTTGCTTGTCATCAAGCATGATCGGCGCGCCGCATTCCCCGCAGGTGCAAAGCTCTAGCGGGCCATCGGGGTTGGCGGCGTTGAACGGCTGGCGTTTCAGGCCGGCCTCATTATCCACCTCAAGATCGCCATGCTTGAAAAACACCACATGGGTGGTGTCCTGACCGGTCACACCCTTGCAGACCGAACAATGGCAGGTGTGGTTATCAATCGGCGCATGCGCCGCTTTGGTATGAATGTGCTCGCATCCACCGCTACATTGGCTTGACATAGGTCCCTCCTCTAACGCTGTCAGAAATGGTCGGGACGGCGTGAAAAATCGCCCACACTCAATGCCCGCCACGCGCCATCCTAGCACGCCGGGTGCGGTGCCCCCGTTCAAATCTTGGCGTCCACGACTAAAGCATGAGGGTGGCCAAAAAGCGAAAACGCCCCCGGCAGAACCAAGGGCGCTTTCAAACTCACGTAGGGTGGGTGAAACCCACGCCCGGCGTTAGCCTTTTTCTTCGAGGATCTCGACCATGTGCGAGATCTTGCTGATCATGCCGCGCACTGCGGGCGTGTCTTCAAGTTCGCGAACGCGGTGCATCTTGTTCAGACCCAACCCGATCAGCGTCTGGCGCTGTTTTTCGGGGCGACGGATCGGAGACCCGATCTGTTTGATAACGATGGTTTTTGCCATTGATCAGAACTCCTTACGCTTCCGCTGCTTCGGCAACCGGTGCTTCGTCACCCTTTTTCAGGATGTCAGCGACCTTTTTGCCTCGGCGTTGGGCGATCATGCGGGGCGAGCTTTCTTTTTGAAGCCCGTTCAACGTGGCGCGGATCATGTTATAGGGGTTCTGGCTGCCGTTGGATTTGGCAACAACGTCCTGAACACCTAACATTTCGAACACGGCGCGCATCGGACCACCGGCGATGATGCCGGTTCCTTGCGGTGCTGTGCGCATCACGACCTTGCC
>CBDTZA010000441.1:0-2329 GCA_965364785.1 uncultured Roseovarius sp.
TCATAGCACAAGCGAAACACCCGGTCCCATCCCGAACCCGGCCGTTAAGCGCTGTCGCGCCAATGGTACTGCGTCTTAAGACGTGGGAGAGTAGGTCGCCGCCAAACCTAGTAAAAACCTCAAACGATCGTATCTCTCTAAGCGATATCAATAAAATAAAATCACCCCAACCTTGGTCATGGCGGGCTCATAGCTGTTATTGGGCCTTTAACCTTATCCAACTGATCTTCCCCCCGCTGACGTGGTCCGCTAATCCCTCATTTTTAATGGGGTCCAGCCGTAATCCCCCCATTTTTAACGGGGTGCGGCTGTAGAACTTAAGCGGCCATCTTTAGTTTCTGGGCGGGTGTGATGCCGCCGATGCCGCCGATGCCACCGATGCCCATGTCGGGTGCGCTTAGTTGTAAGCCCAGAGCCATTGCGTGGCGAAGTGCTGTGCCTCCTCAACCTGCCGTCAGACTGAGATGGCGATCTTTGAATATATCGATGATTTCAACAATCCGCGTCGGCGACACTCAGCTTTGGGCTGGAAAATCCCCGTGACATTTGAAAGAAAGATGGCTTAAACGAGGGGAGAAATCGGGGCGGCACAAAAGCGGGACTGGACCATGCCCTGCCTCATGCGGGAAAAGACATATGGAAACCACGCTAAGCGCCTGAAAACATGCCCCCTTGTCAAAGAAGCATTCAGTTAACCAAGCTAGAATCGGAGAGACAGATGGATGGAAACGATATCGGGAAATGCCCCGTTATGCACGGTGTGCCCACAAATGCGAGCGGCGCTGGCAGATCGAACCGCGACTGGTGGCCCAATCAGCTTAACCTGAAAATCTTGCACCAGAATTCAGCCCTGTCTGATCCGATGGGCGGCACGTTCAACTATGCGAAAGAATTCGGCAAGCTGGACCTCAAGGCGCTCAAGGATGATCTTTATGCGCTGATGACCGATAGCCAGGATTGGTGGCCCGCCGATTACGGCCATTACGGCGGGTTGTTCATCCGCATGGCATGGCACAGCGCCGGCACCTATCGCACCGGCGATGGCCGTGGCGGTTCGGGGGCTGGCTCGCAACGGTTTGCCCCGCTGAATAGCTGGCCCGACAACGGCAACCTCGATAAGGCGCGCCGCCTGTTGTGGCCGGTCAAGATGAAATACGGCAACAAGATTTCATGGGGCGACCTGATGATTCTGGCCGGTAACTGCGCCATTGAATCGATGGGCGGCAAGACCTTTGGCTTTGCCGGGGGCCGGGTTGATATCTGGGAACCGGAGGAAGATATCTATTGGGGCGCCGAAACCGAATGGCTTGCCTCAAGCGATGCCCCCGACAGCCGCTATACCGGCGACCGTGATCTGGAAAACCCGTTGGCCGCCGTGCAAATGGGCCTTATCTACGTCAATCCCGAAGGCCCCGATGGCAACCCCGACCCGCTTGCCTCGGGTCGTGACATCCGCGAAACCTTTGCCCGGATGGCGATGGACGATTACGAAACCGTCGCCCTGACCGCAGGGGGCCACACCTTTGGCAAGATGCACGGTGCCGGTGACGCCGCCAATGTCGGCCCCGAGCCAGAGGCCGCCCCAATCGAGGCGCAGGGCTTTGGCTGGCTCAGCACCTATAAATCCGGCAAGGGCGGTGACGCCATCACCTCTGGCCTTGAAGGCGCCTGGACGTCGAACCCGATCAAATGGGACATGGGCTATTTTGATGTGCTGTTCGGCTATGACTGGGAGCTGACCAAAAGCCCCGCCGGCGCCAATGTCTGGACCCCCAAGGACATCAAGCAAGACGACATGGCGCCCGACGCCGCGGACCCCTCGAAAAAGGTGCCGATCTTCATGTCCACTGCCGATATGGCGATGCGTATGGACCCGGCCTATGAGAAAATCTCGCGCCATTTCCATGCCAATCCGGATGAGTTTGCCGATGCCTTTGCACGCGCCTGGTTCAAGCTGACCCATCGCGACCTGGGGCCGAAATCGCGCTATCTGGGCACTGAGATTCCGGGTGAAGACCTGCTCTGGCAGGATACGATCCCGGCAGTCAATCACCCGCTGATCGACGCGGGCGACATTGCCGATCTCAAGGGCAAGATCCTTGCCTCGGGCCTGAGCATTGCCGAACTCGTTCAGACCGCCTGGGCCTCGGCCTCGACCTTCCGTAGGTCGGATAAGCGCGGCGGCGCCAATGGTGCGCGCATCCGTCTTGAGCCGCAGAAAAACTGGGAGGTCAACCAACCCGCACAGCTGGCCCGCGTACTTGAGGTGTTTGAGCGCATCCAGAGCGCGTTCAACAGCTCTGCCGCAGGCGGCAAACAGGTCTCGATC
>CBDTZA010000442.1:0-2329 GCA_965364785.1 uncultured Roseovarius sp.
TCTTTGGCGATATCGCCTATCCGTTCTTTACCGCCTATTCGGCGACCAAGTTTGGCCTGCGCGGGTTCTCGGATGCGTTGCGCCGCGAGCTTTCGGGCACCGGGGTTGGCGTGACCTATGTCGCGCCGCGCGCCACGCGCACCGCCGCCGAAAGCGCCTTTGGCCCCTTGGTCGAATCGATGGATATGGCGCTTGATAGCCCCGAAAAGGTGGCGCGTCAGGCCTGGGATGCGATCGAGGCCGGCAAGCGCGACAGCTATCCCAAAAGCCGCGAGCGTTTGTTTGTTCTGATCCAGCGCCTGTTCCCGTCGCTGATTGATAAATCCGTCGGCGCACAGGCGCGCGATGCAAAAACCCTGAAAGCGTTGGAAACCGTAAGCGCGCGGTAAGGCCGCTCAGCGATACCATGGCCAACGCATTCAAAGCTGAAAGGCATGACCGATGCACTATAATATTCTGCGCCCGGATTGTTCGGGGTGTAACACAATTGATGAGGCTACCCTCACCACGATCCAAAGCCAGCTTGCCCAGGATGGCTGGACCCTGCTGCGCGGCTATGATGTCGATATGACCAAGTTCAGCGCGCTGAGTGCCAAGCTTTGTGCCAAGATCACTTTTGATCCGGCGCGCGATCAGTCTGAGGAAAACACCCAGAAGGTGGATGCCGGGCTTGGCCCGATCGGTCTTCATATCGAGAACGGCAATACCCCGGTCTGCCCCGATATCGTGGCGTTCTATAGCCCGCGTGCGGCCTTTGAAGGCAGCCAGACCACCATCTGTGACGGGCGCTCTGTTCTGGCGCGGTTTGATGAGAAACGCCGCGCCCGCTGGAGTCGGCCGGTCACCGTCAAACGTAACCTGCCCGAGGCGCTCTGGAAGCGGTACCTGGCCAATGAACACCCCGCCATCAGCCGCCCCGAAGAGGTGACAGAGCGCCATATTCTTGAATTCAAGGCCGCCGTGCCCAATCAGGATTTCGCGCTGCGCGACGATGGCTCGCTTGATTACAGCCTGACCATCAACCCGGTGCGCGCCTCGACCCTGTCGGGGAGGGCTGGTTTTGCCAACGCCGTGCTTGGCCCCTCGCATAATTACGAGCCGCCCCGCTATGTCTTTGACGATGGCGAAGAGGTCAGCGCCGATGAGATTGAAGAGCTGCGCGATGTGGCCGAAAGCTGTACCCATGAGATCAACTGGCAGGATGGCGATGTTGCCATTCTTGACAACACGCGGGTCATGCATGGCCGTCGCGCGATTGTCGACGCCAACCGTCAGTTGTTTATCGGGATGGGGAATCTTTAATCGGACCCAGGCCCGCAATCGACCTATTTTAAGGGTTGTAGCGAGTGATATGCACCTGCGGGGACATGAAACCTAACCCAGATGCATCTTAACCGAGCCGCAAACCTGTTCGAAAAAGCAGGACCACTTCAACAACCGGGGGGCTCCAAAGCCTTACAGTTTGGTAAGAACCACGGCTTCACGGCACTGCGTCATTTACAGCCCTCCATCCCTTGCCCTACCTACAATGTGATCCCGCATACCCGAACGGGCAGAGGCCAGGATAATGAAACTGCCGAATCTGACGTTACTCAGACGCTTCTTGCCAATCGCCATTGGCGTCGTTCTCTTCGGGCTGGGCATGTATGCACTTGGTCATCTGTTGCAGAGCGTCGACCCTGCGGCGGTGCTCGCCCAGATGAAATCGACCGCTCCGGTGACTTTGCTGCTGGCCGTCGCTGCGACTGCCGTCGGATATGCCGCATTGGTCGGCTACGACGCTCTGGCCCTGAGGTTCATAGCAAAGCCCCTTCCGGCCCGCATCGTCACAATGGGTGGATTTCTCGGCTATGCCTTCGGCAATACAATCGGCGTCAGCGTGATTTCAGGCGGTGCAATCAGATACCGGATCTATTCGGCCTTCGGACTGGATGCCTTCGAGGTGGCGACCGTTTCGGGATACATCGCCGCCGCTCTGGGCACCGGATTGACCTTGATCGGTCTCGCAGCTCTGAGCCTGCATCCCTCAGTCGTATCGCAATTGATACCCTTTTCCACCGACCTGGTGCGATATGGCGCTCTGGCGATGGTTGCAGTTTCGGTTGGCGTTATCGTGGTCCTGTCCGCCGGACAGCACCGGTTACGGCTTTGGCGCGTGGAACTGCGCCTGCCGGGGCTGCGCAGCCTTGCGGCACAGCTGGCCGTTACCCTGATCGACGTGGCGGCCGCGTCCTTTGCACTCTGGATCCTGATGCCCGCAGGAACGCCATCCTTCGGCTCTTTCATCGCGATCTATGCAATCGCGATGATGATCGGCGTTGTTTCGCAT
>CBDTZA010000443.1:0-2324 GCA_965364785.1 uncultured Roseovarius sp.
GCTCGACAAGACTTTCTACCCCGCCAAGCGATGTGGCGCGATGAAACAGCTGCAATCGCCCGACCACGTTGAGCGCACGCGCACGATCCCCCTTGACCAGCACCGACATGAGGGACCCATAGCCGCCGCACATCTGACGGCTGGCGACCGCGTGACCGGCATGGCTTTCAAGGCCGGGGTACAGCACTGCCTCGATACCTGCGTGGCCCTCAAGAAACTGCGCCACGGCCATGGCATTGGCGCACATCCGCTCCATCCGGAGCGGCAGCGTGCGCAACCCGCGCATCAAGAGCCAGGCCTCGAACGGGCCGATGATCGTGCCGGCGTCGTGGCGATCCATCGCAATCGCCTGCCACATCGCGCCGCCCTGATCGCGGCAGGACAAGACCCCGGCCAGAACATCCGTATGCCCGTTGATCGCCTTGCTGGCCGAATGCATTACGATATCAGCGCCAAAATCAAGCGCGCGTGTCAGAACCGGCGTCGCGGCGGTGCCATCCACCACCAGAACCGCCCCCGCCTTATGGGCAAGCCCGGCAGCGGCGGTGATATCAACCACCTTGAGCCAGGGATTTGACGGCGTTTCGATCCAGACCAGATCGGCAGAGGACCGACAGACCTCGGCCAGGGCGGCCGCATCGGCGGCGTCGACCTCTTCGAGGATAATCCCGCGGCGCGCGCAAAAATCACGCACCCACTTGATCGTACCCCAATAAATTCCGCTTTGCAGGATCACCCGCGCCCCGCCCGGCAAGGCGCGAAACACAGCTGCCACCGCCGCCATGCCGGTCGGGAACAAAAGCGTCGCCGCGGCGCCTTCAAGCTGGCGCAGAACCTCTTCGGCCTGGCGCACGCTGTCGTTTTCGTCGCGGCCATATTTGTTGTCGGGCCGGATCAGCGCATAATCGGCACCGCGCAGATAGGTGGTGCTCAGGTGAATGCCCGGCACCACCCCGCCGGTTTGCTTATCGGTCGCGCCGGCGGCCTGCGCCGCAATGGTGGCCGGTTTCAGGTGTTCGTTTTTCATTGGCTTTGCGCCCCCAGATCAAGATCAAACAAACGCCCCGGCCCCCAGCCACGGGCAGCGGCACCGCTCTGGCGCAGCATGTCCCAGACAAGCGCCTGATTTGAGCTGACAACCGGCAGGCCAAGCCGCGCCTCGACCGCGTCAATGATGCCAAAGCTGCGCAGGTTGGTGCAACTGGCAAAGACCGCCTCGACGCCTTCGACCTCTGCTGCCGCAAGCATCGCTGCCTCGGTCGAGGCCTCGGTGATGCGCGCCACGGTCCAGTCTTCTTTCTGGCCGAAACTCACCTCGCTAATCACCTCAATCCCCTCGCGTGCAAGGGCGGCGCACATCGGGCCGCTGACCTCGGGCACATAGGGCGTCACCATCGCAATCCGGGTCACGCCGAGCGCCTTGAGGGCGGCAATCACCGCCGCAAGCGGGTTTGTCACCGCCGTACTGGCATGCGCCTCGCCGATCAGGCGGGCGACATTTTCACTCCCGATGATGGTTGCGCCGGACGTGCAGGCATAAGCGACCGCGCTCAGCCCTTTGGGCAAAAGCGCCGCCGTGCGGGTCATTTCAGGCGCCATCAATTGCAGATCCTCGGGCGTGACATCGGCGTTGGCCGGAATGCGGGTGTGAAACAGATTCACATCGCGCCCGGCGACCACCTGTCGCGCCTCATATTCCAGCGTCTCATCGGTGCTGAGCAGGATAAGCCCAAGCCGCAGACCGGCGCCAGCGCCGTCGTCCAATCTATACTCCATCACCCTGCCCCTTTCGCTGACCTGGTCCTGTCTGGTCGGCTGATTGTGCCACCCGCCACCGCCGCGCGCACGCCTGTCGTGCTGGCGCAGGAGGTGGCAAGCCCGCGCGCCACGCGCACCGCAAGATAGGCAAAGGCCTGAGCCTCAAGCATGTCACCATCAAGGCCAACAGCCTCGACCGGATCAACCGGGCAATCAAGCGCTGCGCGCAGCATATCCATCATCACCGGATTATGCCGCCCGCCCCCCGTCACAAGCAGGCGCGTCGGCGGGCTTGGGCAATGCTCCATCCCGCGCAAAACCGCCGCTGCACTCATCCCGGTCAGGGTGGCGACGGCATCGGCGTCGCCCAGTTCGCCCACCAACCCGATCATGTCGCGAAACGTATCACGATCAAGCGATTTGGGCGGCATGCGCAGGAAATACGGCTCGTCCAGAAACAGCTCAAGCGCGCCCTGCGCGACGGTGCCGCGCCGCGCAAGCGCGCCGTCGCGCTCAAACGGCTCACCGCGCCGCGCCATCATCAGATCGTTGATCGGCGCATTGGC
>CBDTZA010000444.1:0-2321 GCA_965364785.1 uncultured Roseovarius sp.
GGTGGTTCAGCACTGCGGTCGCATCACCATCGACGATATGTATGACGCCGCAATCACCCTTGACGACGCCGTGCTTGGCATCGCCTTGCTGCGCCCCACAGAGCGGCTCGCGCCGCAAAACGTGGCCACCTTTCAGGATCTGACGCCGCGCCTGATGTCCGAGGTCGCCGTTGCGGGTTATTCCTATGGCGGGATTTTGGGCGCACCGACGATGACCTTTGGTCAGCTGGCCGATTTGCGCGGCCTCAATGGCGAAGAGCACCTCAAGCGGCTGGCGATCAGCGCGCTTGACGGCGATGCCGGCGGGCCGGTGCTTGATGCGGGCGGCGCGGTTCTTGGCATGCTCCTGCCGCATATCCAGAACGGGCGCGCCCTGCCCGACGGGGTTAGCTTTGCGGCCAATACAGGCGCTCTGCGCCAGGTTCTGACGCAAAACGGCATCACCCCGCGCATCACCTCAGAGCTGGGCAATATCCCCGCCGAAACGTTGACCGACCGCGCCGGCGCGATGACTGTGCTGGTCAGCTGCTGGGAATAACCCCTCGTCAGTTTAACGCTAATTCTAAGTATTAACGGCGTCCTGAAAGGGGCGCCGTTAAGGTTTTGGAAAGGCGATCAGGACAGGTTTGACCCATGTGGTGAGGGATATTTTCCGGATCAGGATCCGGACCAGGTCAGGAGTTTTCTAGATGAAAAAAATCACGCTATTCGCTGCGGCGGCGCTCGTCGCACTCGCCGGTGCGGCGCAGGCCGATGTCAGCAAACTGGTCGGTCGCGCAACCAATATCAAGAACAACGGCAGCAGCGTCATGCCGGCCGAAGGTTATAGCTCGCAATGGTGGACGCATCCGATTGGCTGTCAATATTCGCGCGCCGGGCGACCCGGCGAAACCGTGTGGTACCTGATCATCAACACCGCGCGCCCCGGCTGTCCAGCCTATATCGTGCAGCACGGCTTTAGCGATGTGTACTAGGGTCTAGCCCGTCCCCAGCGCCGAGGTCATATGAATTAGCGTCGGGCGGCCCGCATCAAGCGCCGCCCGCACTGCATTTTGCAGCTCTTGATGGGTTTGCGGCGCCTCGGCATTGGCGCCATACGCCCGCGCCAGAGCACAGAAATCAGGATTGTGGGCAATCACCGCATTGGGCGCGATCTGGGCGCGCACCATGCTATCCTCGATCTCTTTCAGCTTGCCATTATCCCAGAGCAGGATCGGCAGGGACAGACCAAGCTCGACCGCGGTGCCAAGTTCCTGAACCGTATACTGAAACCCGTAATCGCCCGCGATACAGACCGTCGGCTTGCCGCGCCGCGCCACTGCCCCACCGATCGCGGCGGGCAAGGCATAGCCAAGCGTGCCAAAGCCGGTGGGATGATGCCAATGGCCGGGATGCGCCATCGGCCAGACCTCTTTGGCGACATAGGCGAACTGGGTCATGTCCGAATAGATCATCGTATCGTCCGGCAGCGCAGCGCGCAGCACATCGCAAAGCGGCGCGACGCCGGGACGTTCGGCATCGCTCTCGGCCCGCCACCGCGCCCGCGCCGCCGCTACATCGCCCGCGCGCCAGCCCTGTTTGGGGTGCAGATCGCGCATCAAAAGGGCATCCGCCAAGGCCCCGGCATCGACCAGAATGGGATGATCACAGTTCGGCACCCCGCCAAGCTGTGCCGCGTCAATATCCACCCGGATCAGCGGCGCACTATGCCCCAAATCATCGCGCCACAGATCATTTTGCGACAATTCCGTGCCCACAACCAAGACAAGATCGGCTTCGGCGATCACGCTCGCACTCTCGGGGCGCGCAAGATAAGCCCCGAAATCAAGCGGCGACTCGGCCCCCATGATCCCGCGTCCGGCATAAGTGGTGAACGTTGCAGCGCCCAAGCGCTCGACCACCTGCCGCCAGGCATCGGCCGCGCGCACCGCCCCACCGCCCAAGATGACAAGCGGCTTTTGTGCTCGGTTCAGCGCCTCGGCCACCGCATCCACCACATGATCCGCAACCGCAGGGGCACTCGTCAGCGGCTTGGCCGCGGGGGCCGCAACCGCTGCGCCTTCGAGCGCGGCAATCGGCACCTGAATATGTTTAGGGCGCGCGCGCCGACTGGCGAATTCGCCCAAGGCGCGGTCAATCAGGTGATAGGCACTTTGCGCATCGCGGGCTTCATGGCTCCAGTCACAGACACAAGCCGCCGCGCCGCGTTGATCCAGCATCTGATGCAATTGCCCGCTTTTGGCCGCCACATCGTCAAGGCAGGACGACAGCACCAGAACCGGCACGGAATCCGAATAGGCCTGCCCCATCGGCGTCATGAT
>CBDTZA010000445.1:0-2307 GCA_965364785.1 uncultured Roseovarius sp.
GCGCAAGACCGCAGGCCCGCGCATGACACGCAGCAGATAGCTTTCGCTTTCTTCACCCAGGGGCACCTCGGGGGTATCCCAGCGATCACCGCCAATGCGCGTGCGTCTGATCCAGGTCACCACCATGTCGCCGCCCGTCGCCTCGGCCACGCGAAGATGCACCGGCGCATAGGGGCGCAGACCGACCCCGTCGAAGGCCAGCACCGCATGGCCGAACGAAGGATCATCCACCGGCCGCCCACCCGGGCCAATCCGGTAGTGGCGCGCCAGCCCGCGCTGTGCTTCGCCAAGGTTGATCTGTTGCGGCACGCCGTTGAGCCGCACCACATAGGACCCCTGAGGCCAGACCTCTGCGCCCGCCCCTTCGCTGCCCAACTGGCCACGCAGGCGATGGCGCAAGATATAGATGTTCGGGCCAACCAGCTCTGCATCTCGGAACTGAAACAGCTCCCATTTGTCGGGGGTGCCGTCGCCAATCGCGCAGAGGTTGCCCCCCGACAGAAACGCCTCGTCGGTGATGCTTTCCAGCGCGCCATGCAACATGCGTACAAAAAGCCCCTCGCCCCGGTCGATCACGCCCATGCAGGCACTCTCAAGCGGGGATTGGGTCACGCCGATGGTGCTGCGCGCGGCAATGATGGTATCAAGCGCGTAATTGGCATCTTGATCCGACGCATAGACCGCCGCTGAGCCCGGCCATGGGTTGGCCATCACCGCGATATGGGGCGCATGCGGCACCTCTTCGCCACTCAGCAGTGGCAGGTCCAGAAACAACGGGGCCACCGGATTTGGCACCGTGAAGGGACGCAATCGGGCCGGCGCATCCTCGATCAGGATCGGACGATAGCTTTCCGGCTCGATCCGCACGGCATCGATGCGTTGTGCATTGCCCATCTGATCCACACGGTCGATGCGGAACCGGCCCCCGCCCTCGGATTGTGGCAAGGTCAATACATCGCCCGCCCCGGCGCGCAATTGCGAGGGCGGCAGCGTCAGCCGCAGCGTGTCAATCGACACGCGCGCCTCGGAAAGCCAACGTTCAACCACCTGCCGACCCTCAGAACGGGTCATCGCCAGCGGCATTTCCGATGTCGCCACCGCATGGGTCACGTCATCGGGCAAAATCGCCTCTTCCGAGATCGCCTCGTAATCGCCATCCGCCTCAAGAAAACGCAGGCGCACCCGTCCCGCCAGCTCGATATCGCTGCCGCGCACCTCTTCAATGACACCGCCCAATTCCGGGTCACGCGCTACAAGATCAATATCCACCGCGTGATCCGTCTTACCGTTGCGCAGACGGAACTGAAGCTGGCCTGCGCGCTCAATCGCGTCAAACCCATAGCGCAGCATTAGCGGCTGCAAGGAACCGCGCGCCTCAGAGATCTGATCGACAAGATAGCCACGCAAGTAACCATGCAACGCGCTGGTATCGAGATCACGCAAGCCAGTGCGCGCGGCGATCTCTTCCACGACCGAGGCTAGGCGATGCGCGCTTGTGCGCCCGGTGATCCAATGCCCACGCGCATAATTCGCGCCATCCGACCACAGCCCGGTATTTCCGGGAAAATACGGATAGGGCCGCGCATCCCAGGCCCAGACATGGGCGTGATCCATATCGATCATCCGCCCGTCATATTCCTCGGAGAGCGGATTGCGATCGCCGTCATCCCAATACCCGGCCATGGCCCGCAGATATTGCAGCTGAATAAGCTCGTCGCGCTGCCCGGTGGAATGCCGCGGCAGACTTGATTCCGATGATTTCGGATCGACAAACTTGTTCGGCTCATTGGTGCCCTTGTCGACCGCCGCACAGCCATATTCAGTAAAGCGGATCGGCTTGGATTGTGGCACCCAGGGCGTTGGGTCGGCAAGGCGTTCACCGCCCACCCGCTCGCGGTGTTCATTCAGCCACCAGTTGCGAATATCCTTGAACCGCCAGATCCACGCCTCGTCATAGGTCTCATCGGTGATTGGCGTGCGGATCTGCGCCGCGCGGGACTCGGGCGAGTGATAGAACCAGTCATAGCCCTCGCCGCCCTCGATATTGGATTGCAGATAGCCCAGATCGTAGATTGTGCCCCAATCGGCATCCAGATGATCATCGCCCTCGCGCCAATCCGACAGCGGCATGTAATTGTCGATACCGATAAAGTCGATGGTGTCATCGGCCCACAGCGGATCAAGATGGAAAAACCGGTCGCCATCACCCGGCTGATAGCCGAAATATTCGGACCAGTCGGCGGCATAGCCGATCTTGACGTCCGGCCCCAAAAGCGTGCGCACCTCGCCCGCCAGATCAATCAGCTG
>CBDTZA010000446.1:0-2302 GCA_965364785.1 uncultured Roseovarius sp.
AAGACTACGAGCGCTTAACCGGGTGGTGGCAGTGCTGATTGGCACCATGCTTCTGGCCTGCGTCGGCTTCGTTCTGCTTGATATCATTCTGCGGCAGGTGGGGTCCTCTTTTGGTGGCACCGATGAGGTGTCGGGCTATGTCATGGCCATCGCCACCTCCTGGGGCATGGCCTATGCGATGCTTGAACTCGGTCATGTGCGCATCGACATCCTGCGAAGCCGGGCAGGACCAAAAGGCCGGAGCCTGTTTGATCTCGCCTCGCTGATGATCATGGCAGGCACGGTGAGCGTGATCGCCCTGCGCTGTTGGCCGGTGGTGGATCGCTCGATCTCCAATATGTCGCGCGCCAATACCGCGCTGGAAACACCGCTCTGGCTGGTGCAACTGCCGTGGTTCGCGGGCTGGGTCTGGTTCGCGCTGATGGCGTGGCTCACCTTTGTGACCGCCCTCTTGATGGTGCTTCAGGGGCGGTTTGATGCCTCAGAGGCCGCGATTGGCGTCTTTGGCGAAGAGGAGGCGTTTCAATGATCACCTATGTATCGGTCGGCCTTCTGGCCTTGCTTAGCCTGTCGATCCCGGTCGGGATCGTGCTGTTCCTGCTCGGCTTTGGGATTGATGTGTTCTTTAGCCCCTTCCCCCTGATCAAGGGGCTGGGTCAGATGGTCTGGTCCTCATCCAACAGCGCCACCCTTATCGCGATCCCGTTCTTTGTGCTCTTGGGCGAGATCCTTGTGCGAAGCGGCGTGGCCGCGCGCACCTATGAGGCGCTTGACCGGTGGGTGTCATGGCTTCCGGGTGGGTTGGTGCATGCCAATGTCGCAACCTCGACCATGTTCTCGGCGATCTCTGGGTCCTCGGTGGCGACCGCCGCGACCGTGGCGACCGTCGCCATGCCGCAGGCCGAACGATTGGGTTATGACCCCAAGCTGTTTTCCGGCGCGATTGCCGCCGGGGGCACGCTTGGCATCATGATCCCGCCGTCGATCAACCTGATCGTCTATGGGTTCCTGACCCAATCCTCTATTCCACAGCTGTTTCTTGCGGGGCTTTTGCCGGGCATCCTTTTGGCGCTCGGGTTTATCATAATAACGGTAATCATCTGTCTTATCCGCCCCGATCTTGGAGGCGAGCGGCGGGTTTTTCCACTGTCGCAAATGCTTGGCGCATTGGTGCATCTTCTGCCAATCATCTTTTTGTTCACCATGATCATCGGCACGATCTATAAAGGCTGGGCCACCCCGACCGAAGCCGCCGCCGTCGGCGTCGCCGTGGCCTTTGTGATTGCTGCCTTCGCCAGCGGCGTGTCGTTCAAGATGATCTCTGAAAGCCTTTTGGGCACCATCAAGGTCACCTCGATGATCATGCTGGTGGTGATCGGCGCGTCATTCTTGAACTTCACCCTGTCCTCGGCCGGGCTTGGCCGCGAGCTTAAGGAGTTTCTTGAGGGGCTTGGCCTGTCGCCGCTCGCCTTCATCCTTGTGGTGGTGATGATCTATATCGTGCTCGGCTTCTTTATCGAAACGCTGTCACTCATGGTGGTGACCATTCCGATCATCGTGCCGCTGGTGGTGGCGCAGGGGTATGATCCGATCTGGTTCGGCATTCTGATGATCGTGCTGATCGAAATGGCGCTGATCACGCCGCCTGTCGGGCTCAATCTCTACGTGGTGCAGGGCGCGCGAAAATCCGGGAAAATGAGCGATGTGATGATCGGCTCGATCCCGTTTGTCTGTGTCATGCTGATCATGGCCGCCGCGCTTATCGCCTTTCCGCAACTGGCGCTTTATCTGCCAGCGGCGCTTAACTAGGCGCCGCGCGAGGTAAACCGCGCCAGCGGCCGCATGAGCATCGGCGTAAGATACATCGGCACCTGATAACAGCCAATGAAAAGCAGCAATGCCGCCCCGGTTTCGGGCGGCAAGGCCCCCAGAAACAGCGCCAGATTGCGGTTGCCCGCGACAATCCCAAGCGCCGGTGCCGCCGCGCGCTCCCCGACGCGGCACATGAGCAACAGTACCGCAATCTGTGCGCCAAAGTTCAACCCGAATACCACCGCAAGCGCCAGCCAAAGCCCCGGATCACCCGACAGGATCGAGGGGCCCACCGCCGACATCAGGCCCACAACAACCACCGCCATCGCCAGCGTGATGACCCCGTCCACGGCCCCCTGCCCGCGCGCGCCGCGCAACCACGCCACCTTGCGGCGCAGGATCATCGCCGCCCCACCGGCAAGCGCAATCACCGCCAAAAGTCGAAGCGCCGCAAGCGCCACAACCTCAGGCGCGCCAAAGACCGGCATAA
>CBDTZA010000447.1:0-2299 GCA_965364785.1 uncultured Roseovarius sp.
GATTCAAGGCACGGCAGCAGATGTGATCCGCCGCGCCATGGTTCGGATGGAGCCGGCGATTGCGAGGCTGCCTGCGAAAATGTTGTTGCAGGTGCATGACGAATTGATCTTTGAGGTGGCCGAAGATGCGGTTGATCGCCTGATCACCACGGCGCGCGACGTGATGGAGGGGGCGGCGCACCCCGCCGTGCATCTTGATGTGCCCTTGGTCGTGGATGCGGGGCAGGGGGCGAACTGGGCCGAGGCGCATTAAACGCCGCGCGGCCCAGGTAGGTTATCCCGGAAGGCTACCGTCCAGCACATAACGCAGGATTTCAACCACTTGCGCGGGGTCACGCGCCACGGCCAGGGCGGCGGCGTCGACCTCTTTCAGGGCGTGATCGTGATCCGGCTGTTGCAGGATGATCAGCGACTTGCCAAGTGCGGCGGCATAGCCCGCGTCAAACGCCGCGTTCCACTGTTTGTACTTTTCGCCAAAGCGCACGACGACGATATCGGCGTCGGCAATCCCTTTGCGGGTGCGGATGGCGTTGACCATCGCGCCCTTGTGGTCATGCCAGTATTTGTTGTCCTCACCGCCAAGGATCGTGACACCGCAATCGTCGCTGGCGGCGTGATCTGTGACCGGGCTGTTGAACGTCACGCTCAGCCCCTGCGCGCCCGTGGTGATCTGCTCGCGCCAGTCAGTGTGAATTTCGCCGGACAGATAAACATTCAGCATGTCATATCCCCTTTTGTGTGTTCAGCCGCGCAGCGTGCCGCCGGTTGCTTTGGTGACCTTTTCGATGATTTTGGCTGAAACAGTCTCGATATCGGCCTCTTTTAGTGTCACGCCCTTGGGTTGCAGGCGCACGGTCATGGCCAGTGACTTCTTGCCCTCGCCAAGGTTGCCGCCGATGAATTCGTCAAAGATGCGCACATCTTCGATCAGCGCCTTATCGGCCCCGGCGGCGGCATTGATCAGGGTCAGCGCCTCGACCTGAGCATCGACGACAAAGGCAAAGTCACGCTCGACCGCCTGCAGATCGTTGATCTCAAGTGCGCCGCGTGTGGCCGAGGTTTTGCGCGGCAGCGGGATCTCGGCGGGATAGAGGGTAAAGGCGACCGCTGGCCCCTTGATATCCATCGCCTGAAGGATGCGCGGATGCAACTCGCCAAAGACGGCGAGCATTTTCCTGGGGCCAAGGCAGATACGGCCGTGGCGACCGGGGTGGAACCATGCGGGCCCGTCGCGCAGCACCTGCACCTTGGCGGGCGCGCCGATGGCGGCCAGAATCGCTTCGGCGTCGGCCTTGGCGTCAAACAGGTCAACGGCACGCGCGCCGCCCTGCACGTCCTTGGGGCCAGTGCGACCGACCAAAAGTCCCGCCATTTGCATATGCTGCTCTTCCGGCTCGCCGCCCTGAAAGGCGTGGCCGACCTCGAACAGGGCAAGATCCATGATTCCGCGCGCCTGATTGCGGGCCGCCGCCAATAGCAGACCGGGAAGCAGATCGGGGCGCATATGGCTCATTTCCGAACTGATCGGATTGGCCAGCATCGTGGCATCATTGCCGCCGCCAAACAGCGTCGCGCTGGCATGGTCGATGAAGCTATAGGTGACGCATTCGTTATATCCCAATGCCGCGCCCATGCGCCGCGCGATCTGTTCACGCTTTTGCATCGGCGACAGGATCGGCTTGGGCACGCCGGCATCCATCCGCGCCAATGGGCGCCCCTTGAGCTTGGTCAAAGACGCAATGCGCGCCACCTCTTCCACAAGGTCGGCTTCACCAAGGATATCAGGCCGCCAGCTTGGAACATGGGCCATGTTGCCTTCAAGCTTGAATCCAAGGCTGGTAAGCGTCTGGCGTTGCTCGGATTCGGGGATGTCCATGCCGACAAGCGAGCGCACGCGCGCCGGGTCAAGCCGGTAGGCGCGCGACACATCGGGTACTTGCCCGGCGGTTACGCGGTTTGACGGGGTGCCGCCGCAGAGATCAAGGATCATCTGGGTCGCCAGATCAAGCGCATCCATGTTAAAGGCCGGGTCGATCCCGCGTTCGTTGCGATAGCGCGCATCAGAGTTGATCTTGAGCGCGCGACCGGTGCTTGCGATCTGGATATGGTCCCAAACCGCGGCCTCGAGGAACACGTCGGTGGTGGCCTCGGTGCATCCGGTGGCAAGCCCGCCCATGATGCCGCCGATCGATTCAATGCCTTGATCGTCGGAAATCACCACCTGACCGGGGCTGAATGTGTAGTCCTTCTCATCCAGACCAACCAGCGTTTCGCCACCCTTGGTGCGGTGAACCCGCAG
>CBDTZA010000448.1:0-2289 GCA_965364785.1 uncultured Roseovarius sp.
AGATACGCAAGCCATAGCCCCGCCAGCAATACCAATGCCGCAATCCCCGCCGCAACACCGGGGCCGATGCCGAGATACAACAAAATATTACGCGCATCACCGCCCGGCACCAGCCAGAGCGCGCCAAACGCTTCGCGCGCCGGGGCCAGAACCCCGCGCAGGGCCGATTGCGCGACCAGCGTCAGCACAAGTCCGGTGACAAGGGCGCGCAGGTTTCCCGTGGCCGACAAAATCAGCAAGCGGCTTGCACAACCGCGCGCCAGGATCATGCCCACACCGAACATCAGCCCGCCGATGATCGCGCCGGACAGGCTTCCGGTGGCGGCAAGCGGGCGGGCCTCGGTGACATCAAGCAGGCCAAGCGCAATCGCACCCTGCACCGCCATCACCCCCGCCGAAAAGGCAATCACCCAGATCGACAGGCGCGGGCCAAAGCTACCGCTCGCCACCTCAATCGAGGCGGCGCGCAGGCAGAACCGCGAATGTTGCGCCGTCGCGCCGAATATGACTCCGACAAGCGCCCCCGCCATCATCAGAACCGCGCCATCGCCAAACCTGTCGATCAAGCCCTCCAGCATCTGACGCCCCTTTTGCAATGCTCGCTTTGCGATAGCATGGTTCGGGCAAACCGGCCTTGACCTGCGTCAAGCGGCGCGCCCGAACCCTGCGGCGAAACAGAGCCTATTCCAGCGCGCTTTGCACGATTTCGTCCAGCAGCGCCTGAACCTTCTGCATCGCACCCTGCGGATAGGTGCGGTGGCCGATCACCACCTCGCCGCCGCGATCCGCCACAAAGATGCTATAGGGGCAATGCGCGATATTCATCGGGTCCGCCTCCATCACCTCGCGCGACACCTGCGCCGAGCAAAACAGAAAGATGTCGGCGGCATCGAAGATTTTGACATCGCTGCCGACATCGGCCCCGGTGCGGTTCAGCATCTCGCCGACATGGCTTGTGAAATCGATCACAAGTCCTTGCCCGACAATGGCGTTTTCCACCGCAAAGGTGGCGTCGTCAAAGCTGCCGTCAAAGGGCTGGGTCACGACCTCTTGCGCCATGACGGGAACAGCCATCATTGCGATACATGCGGCAAATAACGTTTGTTTCATGGTCTCTCTCCTTATGTGAAAATCAGCGCCTGTAGACGCCTAGCCGAACATGTCGGCGGTGATTCCTGCGTACCAGCCGACCGATTCCTCATAGGTGGCCTTGCGCGTCGCGGCGTCTTCACCGGTTTGCGAAATAAAGCCATCGACCTTGGCAATCTTCTCGGCGGTTGCCTCATAGGTGGCACCCACCTTGACGCCATCATCGGCATCAATCAGCGACCAGCAGGTATTGGTAAACTTGGCCGGAAACACCTTGGACCCGGTGAGCGCCCCGCGCACCGCCATGGCACAGACCTTGGCCTGGCTATTGGCGGCAAAGCCCGATTTGGGCATGTCGCCCTGCGCCGCCGCATCGCCCAACACGTGCACATCGCCGTCAACCTTGGTCGAAAGGTCGGCGGCATTGACCGGCACCCAATTGCCATCGGTCACCCCGGCAATGTCGGCAATCCGACCGGCCTTTTGCGCCGGGATCACGTTGCAGACATCAACAGTCTCGATCATTCCGTCAATATCAATGGTCATGTCCTCGGGGTTCACCGACACATTGGTGCCGCCAAAATCCGGGCCGATCCGCTCGACCATGCCGGTATAGTGACTTTGCCAGCCTTCCTCGAACAGGGCCTGCTTGGAAAACTTCTCTTTCGGGTCAACCACAAGGATCTTGGCGGTGGGGTTAATCTGTTTCAGAACATGCGCCACCATCGACACCCGCTCGTAGGGTCCGGGGGGGCAGCGATAGGGGTTCGGCGGCGCGACAAGCGCGAAGGTCCCGCCCGTCGGCATCGCCATGATCTGTGCCTTCAAAAGCTCGCTTTGCGACCCGGCCTTATAGGCATGCGGCATGGCGTTTTGCGCCGCCACACTCCACCCCGGCACGGCATCTTCGACGAAATCAATGCCCGGACTCAGGATAAGCTTGTCATAGCTGAGCTGCGCACCCCCGGCGAGGGTCACGGTCTTGCCCGCACGATCGACGTCAATCGCCCAGTCATGCACCACGTTGATCCCGTATTTGGCCGCCAGCGTACCATAGGTATGCGCAATGTCCTCAAGACCGGTAAACCCGGCGATATAGAGGTTGGAAAAGAAACAGGTAAAATAGCTGCGCGACGGCTCGACCAGGGTGACGTCAATCGCGCCCTTGCTGTCCTTGGCGATATAGCGCGCTGCCGTCGC
>CBDTZA010000449.1:0-2268 GCA_965364785.1 uncultured Roseovarius sp.
GAAATCGTGCTTCAGGGCTTTGATGCAACTCTCGTAATGCTTGATGGCCGTGGCGAAGGTGGCGGCGGTGCTGGTGGCGGTGGTTATGGCGGCGGTCAGGATAGCGGCGGCGATTACGGCGGCGATTATGGTGGTGCCAGCGGCGGCGGCGGTGGCGCCAGCAGCCCGGCCCCAAGCCGCCCCTCGAGCGACATGGATGACGAAATTCCGTTCTGACCCTGTGCACCTGAATTTGAAAAGGCCGCACCCATCCGGGACTGCGGCCTTTTTCATGCGCGTGTTAATCAAAGTTTAGCGAGTTTTGCGCTTAATTCAGGGCATGAAGATAACCCTCTGTGATCATGGCGTGCCCCCGCCCGGCCCCGCCGCCCTGCAGCAAACGCCGCACTATGCCCGTGCTCTGGCGGCGATGGGCACGCATGTTATGGGCATCACCGGCCGCCTCGACAATCGCCTCGTCGCGCAGGCGCTCGTCGTGCGTCGGCGAATGGGCCCCGTGACGGTGAACTGGCTGCCGCGCGGGCCGGTCTGGCACCCGGACCTTGCGGAGCAGCACCGCGATACGTTCCTCTCTTGCATGACCGAGGCGTGTTCCGGCAGTGTCTGGATCGGCAGCGCCGATAGTCACGGCGCGGCGGCAGAGTTCACCCCACATGGGTTTCGCACTCTGATCGCGCCGCACTCCGTGGCCCAGCTTGACATGCGCCCCCCCGCCACAGAGCGGATGGCCGCACAGCACGGTAAATGGCGCAATCGCCTGCGCCACGCCCAGGCTGGCGGGCTTGTGGTCGAGCAGCACGAGTTTGACGCAACCCGCGATGCCGATTTCCTGCGCCGCGAGGCCACACAGCGCCGCGAGCACCGCTATCGCGCCCTGCCGCTTGGCTTTGCCGTGGCCTTTGGCATGCAAAACCCCGGCGCGGCCCGGCTCTGGTCTGCGCATAAGGATGGCGCGTTGGCGGCGCAAATGCTGATCCTGCAACACGGCATGACCGCCACCTATCATATCGGCTGGACCAGTGAATTGGGGCGCAAGACCTCAGCCCATAATCTTTTGCTGTGGCAGGCGCAAAACTGGCTTGCGGCGCGCGGGGTGGCGCGGCTTGATCTTGGCCTGATCGAGGCCACAGGCATAGCGGGCCTTGCCCGGTTCAAACTGGGCAGCGGCGCCACGCTTTGCCCGCTTGGGTCAACTATGATACGTTTTCCCCGGCCCGCCCTGTTCCAAAAGCGACACAGGCCAGCAGCATGATGGCGCGCACAACGCGCTTTGCCTCTGGTCTTTCCGCGCTGCGGCGTATAGGGCGCAGGCGAACAATATCAGGACACCGCCCTTATGGACATGCGCAATATCGCAATCATCGCCCACGTTGACCACGGCAAGACAACGCTGGTTGACGAACTGCTGAAACAATCCGGGGCTTTCCGGGCCAATCAGGCCGTCGACGAACGCGCCATGGACAGCAATGACCTGGAGCGTGAACGCGGCATTACCATTTTTGCCAAACCCACCAGCCTGGTTTGGAAAAAAACCCGTATCAACATCGTTGACACCCCCGGCCACGCCGATTTCGGCGGCGAGGTTGAGCGCATCCTGAGCATGGTCGACGGTGTGGTTTTGCTGGTCGATGCCGCCGAAGGCCCGATGCCGCAAACCAAATTCGTGACCGCCAAGGCGCTGCGCCTCGGGCTGCGCCCGATTGTCGTGCTCAACAAGGTCGACAAGACCGATGCCGAACCTGATCGCGCGCTGAACGAATGTTTTGACCTTTTCGCCAACCTTGGCGCTAATGACGATCAGCTGGATTTCCCGCATATGTATGCGTCGGGCCGCTCCGGCTGGGCCGATCACGAACTGACCGGCCCGCGCAAGGACCTCTCGGCGCTGTTCGAGCTGATCATCAACCACGTGCCCGCCCCCAAGCAAATCGCCCATCAGAACGAAGATTTCCGCATGCTGGCCACCACGCTTGGCGCCGATCCCTTTGTTGGTCGCCTGCTGACCGGTCGGGTGGAAGCGGGGCGCCTCAAGGTCGGCGCAACCGTACAGGCCCTGAGCCGCATCGGCCAAAAGATCGAACAGTTCCGCGTGACCCGCATTCAGGCCTTCCGTGGCCTCGCAAGCCAGGATATCGACGAGGCCCTCGCCGGCGATATCGTCAGCCTTGCCGGCATGTCCAAGGCCACTGTGGCCGATACGATCTGTGCCCTGGCCGTGGAAGAAGCGATCGAGGCCCAGCCGATTGATCCGCCAACCATCACCGTGAC
>CBDTZA010000450.1:0-2259 GCA_965364785.1 uncultured Roseovarius sp.
CTATACGCCCTATCAGCCGGAAATCAGCCAGGGTCGGCTTGAGGCCTTGTTGAACTTTCAGACCATGGTCAGCGATCTGACCGGGCTTGAGATTGCCAATGCCTCGCTTCTGGACGAAGCCACGGCGGCGGCCGAGGCGATGACCATGGCGCAGCGCGTGGCCAAATCCAAGGCCCGCGCGTTTTTTGTCGATGAAAACTGTCATCCGCAGAATATCGCGGTGATGAAAACCCGCGCCGCGCCGCTTGATATCGAGATGATCGTGGGTGCGCCCGACGATCTTGAGGCCGATAAGGTCTTTGGCGCAATTTTCCAATATCCCGGCACCCATGGGGCCTTGCGCGATTTCACGCCCGAGATCGAGGCGCTGCACGCGCAGAATGCCATCGGCATCGTGATTGCCGACCCGCTGGCGCTTACCCTGTTGAAAGAACCGGGCGCGATGGGCGCGGATATCGCCGTGGGCAGCACGCAGCGCTTTGGCGTTCCGGTCGGCTATGGCGGCCCGCACGCCGCCTATATGGCGACCAAGGACACCTATAAACGCGCGCTTCCGGGGCGGATTGTCGGCGTGTCGATCGACAGCCACGGCAACCGTGCCTATCGCCTTAGCCTGCAGACCCGCGAACAGCATATCCGCCGCGAAAAGGCCACCAGCAACGTCTGCACCGCGCAGGCGCTTTTGGCGGTTATGGCGTCGATGTATGCGGTGTTTCATGGCCCCGAGGGGCTGCGCGCGATTGCGCAGCGGATTCACCGCAAGACCGTGCGCCTGGCCAAGGGGCTTGAGGCGGCGGGCTTTCACGTTGAACCGGCGGCGTTCTTTGACACGATCACGGTCGATGTCGGCCTGTTGCAGCGCGGCGTTCTGCAATCGGCGGTGCGCGAGGGCATAAACCTGCGCCGTGTGGGCGACACCAAGATCGGTATCACCCTTGACGAACGTACCCGCACCGCCACGGTCGAGGCGGTTTGGCGTGCCTTCGGGATCATCATGGAGGACGCCGATTTCACCCCCGATTACCGCGTGCCCGAGGCCTTGCACCGGCAGTCGGATTTCCTGACCCATCCGATTTTCCACATGAACCGGGCCGAGACCGAGATGATGCGCTATATGCGGCGGTTGGCCGATCGCGATCTGGCGCTTGATCGCGCGATGATCCCGCTTGGCAGCTGTACGATGAAGCTCAATTCTGCCGCCGAGATGATGCCCGTCAGCTGGCGCGAATTTGCCTTGCTGCACCCGTTTGTGCCGGTAGATCAGGCGCTTGGCTATAAAGAGATGATCGACGACCTTAGCGCGAAACTGTGTGATATCACCGGCTATGCGGCGATCTCGATGCAGCCCAATTCCGGCGCGCAGGGCGAATATGCCGGCCTGTTGACCATCTCGGCCTATCACCGTGCGCAGGGGCAGGGGCATCGCCGCGTTTGTCTTATCCCGGTCAGCGCGCATGGCACCAACCCGGCCAGTGCGCATATGGTCGGCTGGGATGTGGTGGTGATCAAATCCGCCGCCAACGGCGATATCGATGTCGAGGATTTTCGCGCCAAGGCCGAGAAACACGCCGACAATCTTGCCGGCTGTATGATCACCTATCCCAGCACGCATGGCGTGTTCGAGGAAACCGTGAAGGAGATATGCGAGATCACTCATAGCCATGGTGGGCAGGTCTATATCGACGGGGCCAATATGAACGCAATGGTGGGGCTGAGCCGTCCCGGCGATCTGGGCGGCGATGTCAGCCACCTCAACCTGCACAAGACGTTCTGCATTCCGCACGGCGGCGGTGGTCCCGGCATGGGGCCGATTGGCGTGAAAGAGCATCTGGTGCCGCATCTTCCCGGCCATCCCGAAACCGGCGGCGCGCAAGGCCCGGTCAGTGCCGCGCCCTATGGTTCGCCGTCGCTTTTGCCGATCTCATGGGCCTATTGCCTGATGATGGGGGGCGCGGGTCTTACCCAGGCGACGCGGGTTGCGATCCTGAATGCCAATTATATCGCCAAGCGGCTCGAGGGCGCCTATGACGTGCTTTACAAAGGGCGCAACGGGCGGGTGGCGCATGAGTGCATTCTGGATGTGCGCCCCTATGAGGAAAGTGCCGGCGTGACGGTGGATGACATTGCCAAGCGCCTGATGGATTGTGGCTTTCACGCGCCGACGATGAGTTGGCCGGTGGCGGGCACCTTGATGGTCGAGCCGACCGAATCCGAGACCAAGGCCGAGCTGGACCGCTTTTGCGATGCGATGCTGGCGAT
>CBDTZA010000451.1:0-2232 GCA_965364785.1 uncultured Roseovarius sp.
TGTGCCCGACACGCCGGGCTTCGCCACCATGCGCATGAGCCGGATGGAGCTGATCGAGAACGGCGATGGCACCGTGTCGATCATCCTGCCCGCCACCACCCCGATCGCCCTTGTGACCGAGGTCGAGCCGGGCAAGACCACGACCGCCACGATGGATCTGACCCAAAGCGCTCTAAACATGACGGTGTCCGGCACCCCGGACGCAATGCAATATGTCTATGATGCCGCCGAGGTCTCGCTTATTCTGAACGCCTTGGATGTCGACGGTGAAGCGGTCGATATAGGCGCGGCCCGCATTGCCTTTGCCAACCTCAAAGGCAGCAGCGAAAGCACCAATGCTGGCGAGACGCGCGATATTCGCCAAGAGATAACAGCGGGCCCCGTCACCTATGATCTGGATTTCACCGACCCCACCGAGGGTGGGCATCTCGCGCTGACCGGCGCTTTGGCCAGTGTCACGTTTGATGGCGATATCAGCCTTCCGCCAGAGATCGACAACACCGATATGGCCGCCAGTCTTGATGCCGGGTTCCGCTTTGACAGCGGGATGGCCTATCAAGACGCCAGTGCCGCCTATCGGATTGAGGGCGACGGTGAGACACTTGAAGGCACCAGTGCCTCGGCAAGTGGTGGTCTGAGATCGGTTTTCGGCCCGGATGGTCTTGCCTATGAGGCCGAGGGGCGCGACATCGACATCGCCCTTACGGGCAGCGACCTGCCGTTTCCGGTCACCTTTGGCATGGCGCGCAGCGGCTTTCGCATGAAAATGCCGGTGGTTCAGGGCGAAGAGGTGCAGGATTTTGCCTTTGCGATGGAATTTGGCGATTTCACCCTGTCGGATATGATCTGGTCGCTGTTTGACCCGGCTGGCCAATTGCCGCGCGACCCGGCAACGATTGCGTTTGATCTGACCGGCAAGGGGCGGCTTTTCGTTGATCTTCTTGACCCTGAGCAGATGGAAAATCTCGGCACCAGTGGCGACACCCCGGGCGAGCTTGAAACGCTCAACCTCAACAGCCTGACCGTCACGGCGGCGGGGGCCACTCTGACCGGGGATGGCGCCTTTACCTTCGATAACTCCGACCTGACAAGTTTTGATGGTGTGCCCGCCCCCGAAGGCGCGGTTGATCTCAAGCTGGTGGGCGGTAATGGCCTGTTGGACCGGCTGATCGCCATGGGATTTGTACCGCAGGAACAGGCGACAGTGGCGCGCATGATGGTGGGGATGTTTGCCGTTATCGGCGAAGGTGAGGATACGCTTAATTCCCGTATCGAGGTCAATGATCAGGGGCACGTTCTGGCCAATGGCCAGCGTCTAAGATAACCACGTCAACTTGCACAGAAATTGCTCCGCGGGCGTTGCGCGCGGAGCAATCGCATGCCCGACCCTTGCGCGACCGTGCGGCGCGGTCTACCTCTGAGCCGCAATAAGGAGAGTGTCATGCCCCAACCCCTGAATGATCTGACCCAGGCCCTGATTGACGCTGCCCTAAAGGCAGGCGCCGGGGCGGCGGATGCCATTGCGGTCCGGGGCAGTTCCGTCAATATCGACATGCGCGGCGGTACCCTGGAACAGGCCGAACGTGCCGAAGGGGTAGAGATCGGGCTGCGCGTGCTGATCGGCGGGCGACAGGCCAATGTTTCGGCCTCTGATACCCGCCCAGAGACAATTACCACCCTGGCCGAACGGGCGGTTGCCATGGCGCGTGAGGCGCCCGAAGACCCGAATGTCGGGCTGGCCGATCCGGATCAGCTGGCCACCAGTTGGGATATTGCGACGCTGCAACTTTGTGACCCGACGGATGAACCCGCCCCCGATGCTCTGGCGCATATGGCGCAAGAGGCCGAGGCGGCAGCGCTTGGCGTCAGCGGTGTGACACAGGTGCAATCGGCCAGTGCCGCCTATAGCGGGCGTGCGGTGCATATCGCGGCCAGCAACGGATTTTCCGGCGGCTATGCACGCACGGATACTGGCCTGTCCTGTGTGGCGATTGCCGGTACCGGAAACGGGATGGAGCGGGATTATGATGGTGACAGCCGGATTTTCGCGACCGACCTGCGCGCCGCGTCCGAGATTGGCCGGATCGCGGGCGAGCGTGCGGTGGAACGCCTTGGCGCGCGCAAGCCGCCCACGGGCACCTTTCCGGCGCTGTTTGACGAACGTATTTCCGGCACGCTGATCGGGCACCTTCTGGCGGCAGTCAATGGCGCGTCGGTTGCGCGCGGCTCGTC
>CBDTZA010000452.1:0-2231 GCA_965364785.1 uncultured Roseovarius sp.
ATTATGCCGGGGCGCCCGCGCGCTGTGTGCTGACCGATCTGCCATGGCGCGCGGGGCGTGTGCCCGAGGTCTTTCTGCCGCGCCAGACGATCAGCCACAGAAGTGGCGGCGGCAGCAATCCCTCCATCACATTTCGCCAGACCGGTACGGGCGCCGAGGGCCAGGCGCTTGATCTGGTGCCGTTCCTGACCCGCAACAGCCGCCTTGTGCGCCTTGTGCAAGGGGCCACCGTTGTCGAGGGGCGCTATAGCTCTGGCGGCGGGGTGCGCGTGGCCGCCGAAATGGTGTCGGTGAATGGCACCACGCATCTGTGTGGTGTGTGGTCTGACCTTCCCGGACAGGCGGACAGGACCAAGGATTTGGGCCGCGACATACTGCGCCGCACCAGCGCACGACAGGATGGCAAGACCATGCTGAGCGACCTGAGCGGCTTGCGCCGCGTGCGGGCGCGCGCGGATTACACCGGCGCGGATGCGACATGTCTGGACACGGGCACGCCGTGGACATCTGACCATGCGCGCGCGCCGCTCACGCTGCGCCTGCCCGATCAGATCGTCTATCGCAGCACCACAAACCAAGGCCAGCAGGTGATCCGGTTTCAACCCTGACCACTCGGGCCACTAACCCATGCGCCGCCCCGGCGGATCGAACGGCAGGAATTCCACCGCCGACTGTTTGATGGGCGAGGGATAAAGCGTCATCAGATCAAGCACCCCTTGCGGCAGACCCACCGTGATCGGCAGGCCAAGTTCGGTCGCCTCAACAGGGGTCAACGCATAATCATGGGTCCACTTGCCCGAGGTCAGCGTTTCGGCCAGAGCCTCGGCCTTGTCACGCGCCATTCGCGGGGTCATGATCTCAATCGCGCCACGCTTGACCTGAGCGGTGGCCTTGTCGCTGACATCGGCCAGCACAAGGGCTATATCCGAAACATGTTCAATCGGCTTGGCATCGCGCGCGGCAATGATCGAGGCGGCGGAAATCCCCATGATTTGCGGATCAATCGGCCCGAGCATGGAAAACTCGCCCATCACGATCTCATCGGCGGCGAGGGCCATGAGGGTGCCGCCCGACATGGCATAGATCGGCACAAAAACCGTCACCTTTGAGGCGTGCGCCTCAATCGCGCGAGCGATTTGCATCGATGCAATCACCAGCCCGCCGGGTGTGTGCAACACAAGATCAATCGGCGTCGCATCAGGCGTGGATTTGATCGCCGCGATGATGCTTTGCGCATCCTCAAGCCCGATCTGATTGGACATGCTGAACCCGAACAGGCTTCGCTTTTCCTGTCGGTGGATCATGGTGATCACCCGCGAGCCACGCTTGCGCTCGATAGCGCGGATTGCCTGGGCGCGGCGCAGGGCGAACACCCGCCCCATCAGGATCGGTTGCAGAACCATGACCAGAAAAAACAGGAGGAAAACGGTTGAGAGGTTGAAATCCATGGCGCGGACACTTCTTTCTTGAACGGGGCCTGTCGGATTGACAGATTATACACCTGTCGCAGGCTCAGGCCATGTTGTGAATTGAAAAACCCCGCCCGATGCGGCATTGATCGCCCCACAGAGCAAACCCAAAGGGCCATCAGGGCCGCAGGCAGACAAGAGGCACAGGCGATGACACGACTTCTAACCCTTGGCATGATGCTCTTTTTGATGGGCTGCGGCGGTGCGAACGGCTTTAAGGGTGATACCCGCAATGTGCCGCGCATTGCGCCGATGGCCTCTGGCCCGATCAGCACGGCCTGTCAGCAATCAGACCGCAAGGCGGGCTCGCGCGCGCTGTGTGGCTGTATTCAGGCGGTGGCGAATGAAACGCTATCCGGGTCCGAACAGCGCCGCGCGGTGCAGTTTTATCGCGATCCGCAGTCCGCACAGGATATCCGCCAATCCGATCGCGCGGGGGATGAGCGGTTCTGGCGGTCCTACAAGGCCTATTCACAGCGCGCCGAACAGGTCTGTCGCTAGGCTCAGGCTTTGAGGCGATAGCCGGTGGCCAGCATCCGCCAGGCCACAAGGCACACGGCCAATGTAGACCCGATACCGACCGCGAGGCCGAGCACAGGCGAGCTGTCAGAGACACCGATCACCCCGTAACGTGCCCCGTCGATCAAATAGAAGATCGGGTTGAAATGGGTGATCGTATTGAGCACCGGCGGCAAGGCATCAACCGAGTAAAACGTGCCCGACAGAAACGCGAGCGGCGTGACGATGAAATTGGTGATCGCC
>CBDTZA010000453.1:0-2218 GCA_965364785.1 uncultured Roseovarius sp.
TTGCCTGCGCGGGCGGTGGCGATGCGGGCGGCCCAAATCTCGGGCGTGGCGATCCTGGCGGCGGTATTGGACAGAACCAGAGCACGGATAAGATCGGGGCGTTTGACCGCCAGCCCCTGCGCCACCATCCCGCCAATCGAGAGGCCCACGAACATCGCCTCGCGCACGGAAAGGTGATCCAACAGACGTTCGGCGTCGCGCACCAGCGCGCCCATCGAATAGGGGGCGGGCGGACAGCTTGAGAGGCCATGACCACGCGCGTCATAGCGGATGATCCGCAGGCCATCCGGCAAATGCGGAATCACTCTATCCCAAAGAACCGTGCCGAGCCCAAGCGCATGGGCAAAGACAAGCGGCGCGCCGTCGCGCGGGCCCTCGTCGAGGTAGTGAAGCCTTATGTCGTCAAATTCTGCAAATGCCATGCCGGACCCTCAGGCAAATCGGGTCAGGGCGGTCTGGAATACCTCGGCATCGACATTGCCGCCTGAAATGGTGGCAAACACTGCATCACCGGTCATCTCTTCGGGGTGAAACAGGGCTGCGGCAAGGGCTGCGGCGCCGCCGGGTTCTGCGACGAGTTTGAGGCGCGCCCAGGCCAGAGCCATGGCATGCAGGCATTCATCATCGGTGACCACAAGGCCGGGGCCGCAGAGACGCTTTAGGATAGGAAAGGTCAGATTACCGGGTTGCGGCGTGATGATGGCGTCACAGAGGCTACCGGACAGACGCGCGTTGCGCTCGATCTGGCCACTGACAAGCGAGCGGGTGACATCGTCAAAGCCCTGCGGCTCGCAGGGGCGCGCGCGCAGGCCGGGCGCATCCGCCTCAAGCGCCAGGGCAATGCCGGAGGTCAGCCCGCCACCGCCACAGCACACCAGAACATCGGCCTGCGTGACGCCAAGCGCCAGGGCATCCTCGGCGATCTCAAGCCCGGTGGTGCCCTGGCCGGCAATCACCTGCGGATCGTCAAAGGGCTTGATCAGGGTCAGACCGCGCTCGCCCGCAAGGCGCGCGCCGATGGCATCGCGATCCTCGGTGGCGCGGTCATAAAGCACCACCTCGGCCCCAAGCGCGCGGGTGTTGTCGATCTTCATGCGCGGCGAATCACTCGGCATGATGATCACCGAGGGCACGCCATGTTCGCGCGCAGCCAAAGCTACGCCTTGGGCATGGTTGCCGCTTGAGAATGCGATCACGCCGCGCGCGCGAATGTCCGGATCAAGCGCCGACAAAGCCGAGCGCGCCCCGCGATACTTGAAGCTGCCGGTATGTTGCAGGCATTCGGGTTTCACAAAGACGCGGCGTCCGGCGATCTCATCGAGAAACGGCGAGGACAAAAGTGAGGTACGCCGGGCATACCCCTTGAGGCGGGCAGCGGCAGAGCGGATCATGGTGATATCGGTCATGCGGTCTGGTCCAGAAGGGCGTGGATGGCGGCAAGCGCCGGGGCTTCGTCAAGAAAGGGCACATGGCCGCGATCGGGCACCACAGCGGCAATCAGACCGGGATGACGATCCTGCATCTTGGCCAGTGTTGCGGCGGTCAGAAGATCGGAATTGGCGCCCTTGATCACCGCCAGCGGGATGTCCTTGAGCGCGTCAAACAACAGCCAGAGGTCGGCCGCCTCGCCGGTGCCCGCCTGTCCTGTGAGGGCCTCGCGCAGCTTGGCATCATAGCGCAGGCCAAGGCCGCCCTCGGGTTTTTCATAAAACATGAACTCGGCCTGCTGGCGCCAGCGGTCCACGCTCACACCGGCAAAATCGGGGCCATGCACATGGGCCAGTGCCTGTGCGGCACTGGCAAGATCAGGCAGGCTTGGCTCCTTGCCGACATAATCCATGATCCGTTCAAGACCTTTTGCATCCACATCCGGCCCGATATCGTTGAGCACGACCGCTTTGAGGCGCGCAGGGTGCCCATAGGCGAGCGCCATCGCGATCAGCCCGCCGCGCGAGGTGCCAATAAGAGTGACCTGATCAAGGCCAAGATGATCGAGCAATTCCAGCGCATCCTGACCTTCGCGCAGGATGTTGTAATTGGCGAAATCGGGGTCATAGTTTGATTGCCCGCGCCCGCGATAATCCATGCAGATCAGCCGGGTATCGGCAAGATGCGGGGCGAGGAATGTGAAATCGGTGCTGTTGCGTGTAAGACCGGCAAGGCACAAAACGGGGCGACCCGTGCCGGTATCGGTGTAATAGAGATCAAGCCCGTCCGA
>CBDTZA010000454.1:0-2206 GCA_965364785.1 uncultured Roseovarius sp.
GGTGACGCCGGGCCTTGGCGCCGGAGTGGTGCGGGTGCATGGCACCGAAAAGCTTTTGGCGTTTACCAGCGATGTGACTCCGCGCTATGTCGCCGCCAACCCTTACGAGGGTGGTAAACAGGCCGTTGCCGAGGCCTATCGCAACCTCTCCGCCCTTGGTGCCACACCGCTCGCCTCGACCGACAACCTCAATTTCGGTAACCCCGAAAAGCCCGAGATCATGGGCCAGTTCGTCGGTGCCCTCAAAGGCATAGGCGAGGCCTGTAGCGCGCTTGATATGCCGATCGTGTCAGGCAATGTCTCGCTTTACAACGAGACCGACGGCACCGCGATCCTGCCGACGCCGACGATTGGCGCAGTGGGTCTGATCGCGAATTCAGAGATGGCCATCACTGGCGAGGTCCGCGAGGGGCATGTGGCGCTGGTTCTGGGCGACACCCATGGACATCTGGGCCAATCGGCCCTGTTGGCCGAAGTGTTCAACCGGGTCGAGGGTGACGCGCCCCCCGTCGATCTTGCCGCCGAGAAACGCCACGGCGATTTCATTCGCGCCAATCACGCGCTCATCAAGGCCTGCACTGACCTCTCTGATGGCGGTCTTGCACTCGCGGCGTTCGAGCTGGCCGAGGCCGCTGGCGTGGGGGTGCATCTTGATAACGGCGATACCCCGACGCTGTTTGGCGAAGATCAGGGGCGCTATCTGATTGCCTGCAATTTCGATCAGGCCGAGGCGCTGATGAGTGCCGCCCAACAGGGCGGTGTGCCGGTGCATTCGGTGGGTCGCTTTGGCGGCGACACGGTGAAATTCGGCGCGTGCGAGGCGCCGCTGGCCGAGCTGTCCGCGATCTATCGCGGGACGTTTGGCGAGACCTTCGCCTGATCACATTTTGCTGAGTGCCATAGCGGCGCCGCGCCCGCTATGGCACGATCATCGCCTGAGCCCATGAAAGGACTGTCGATGATCAGATTTCTTCTTGCCGCAACCCTTGCCTTTGGCGCCATGAGCGCCGACGCGCAAGAGACAGCCCCTGACGCCGACCCCGAAGCGGCAACGCCCGATGAGGCCTATGGCGAGGCGTCCATGACCCTTGCCCGGCTTGACGAGATCATCCGCGCGCTCGACCCTGAAGCCCAGACAAACGGTCGAGCCTGGCAGCTGAGCATCGCCGATGTGCAGGTCATGATCATCACCGATGAAACCGCCGACCGCATGCGCGCCATCACACCCGTGCGCAAGATCGAAGAAATGAGCCAGGACGACATCACTCGTGTCCTTCAGGCCAATTTCGACAGCGCCCTGGATGCGCGCTATGCCATCGCCAAAGACGTGCTCTGGTCGGCCTTCATCCATCCGCTGAAGGCGCTGGAAAAGGAAGAATTCATTTCCGGCCTTGGTCAGGTGGTCAACCTCGCACAGAGCTATGGCACGCTCTATTCAGGTGGCGCGCTTCAGTTTGGCGGTGGCGATAGCGGAGCGTTACAGCGCCAGTTGATCGACGATCTGCTCAAGAAAGGCCAGGAAATCTGATCGCGGTGTGAACGGGGGGCGCTGCCCCCCAAGGCCTGCGGCCTTCCCCCCGGGATATTTTTGGCCAGAAGAAACCCTGTCCGGACAATGAGGTCCCCGGCGCATCTTGCACTTGGGCATGGCGCGCTCTACATCTGTGACAACCGCCCAAAGGAGACGCTCGCATGGCCCTACTTGCCTCTGACCTCGAAGGTCTGATCCGCCAATCGCTGCCCGATGCCACGATCACCGTGCAAGGCGATGATGGGGTGCATTTCTCGGCCGAAGTGGTCGATGAAAGCTTTCGGGGGATGAACCGCGTTCAGCAACAGCGCGCCGTTTACGCCGCCCTCAAGGGCAAGATGGATGGGCCTAACGGGGCGATTCACGCGCTGGCCCTGACCACCAAGGCGCCAGACTAGGCGCATTACACTTTTCTCCCGCCTCATTCGAAGCGGCCCGATGACAAGGATCTTTCCAAATGACTGATGCAAAAACCCAGATCGAAGAGACCATAAAAGCCAATGACGTGGTGCTTTACATGAAGGGCACCAAGGACATGCCGCAATGCGGGTTCTCATCGCGTGTGGCCGGTGTTCTGAACTTCATGGGCGTCGAATTTGCCGATGTGAACGTGCTTGCCGATGAGGCGATCCGTCAGGGCGTCAAGGAGTATTCCGAGTGGCCAACCGTGCCGCA
>CBDTZA010000455.1:0-2206 GCA_965364785.1 uncultured Roseovarius sp.
GACCCGCGTCAGCCGGTCGCGCAGCACCGCATAAGTGTTGGTTGTGGCAACACTGGCCCCGGCGGCAAAGTAGGCGTCATGCACCTCGTGCACCAGTTCCGGATGATCCATCATCACCTGCGTCGACCAGAGCGGCGTGGCCCGGTCACCCGAGCGTTTCACAAGTTCCTGTCCGATAGAGCCGTCCAGAAGGGTGATTGCAGTCATGGGTAAATCTCCGAAAATTTTTGTTTGTACATCGCGATCATGTCGGCCTCGCTTACCCCATCGTCATAGGGGGGCGTCGTGAGCGGCTTTATATGATCGGCGTGGATCAACACCAGCGCATTTATCCGCCCAGCAAGATCACCCCAGACAGCCCGCCATTTACCGATCAGCGCATCAAACTCAGTACCCGGCAGGACCACGCGCGCCGCGCCGCGCACCCGGATGCCTTTGCGTGTCCACTGGTCGATGAAATTGACCTCTGCCTGCGCCAGATACGTCAGATTGCGCATCGTCCCCGGCGAGCGGATTTCGCCAAAGGCGATGGTCTCATCGTCAAGCACCAGAAACGTGCCCTTTGGCGACACGGCGGGCCATCCCTCGGGCGTGACCGTGGCCACAAAGCCCAGGGGAAAGCGGGCAATCATCTCTTTGGCAGTGTCATTCAGCTTCATCTGAACGCTCCTATACGGGCAGTAAAACCAACTTGCCGGCATAGCGTTTGGTCTGAAAATCCGCCTGTGCCGCTCTGATCTCTTTCATCGGGTAGGTCTTTGACACAAGCGGGCGAAGCTGACCGGCATTGACCCGCTTGATCAGGTCGGCAAAGACCTCGGGCGGCTGAAAGGTACAGCCATGGATGGTGATGTCGCGCAGGTAAATCCGCCGCAGGTCGGCCTCGACCATTGGCCCGCCGATGGCGCCAGCCACGGCGTAATGCCCGCCCGGTTTCAGCGCCTCGATCAGGGCGGGCCAGATCTCGCCCGCGACGACGTCGATCACGCTATCAAACTGGCCCTCGGGAATCGGCGCGCCGCGCTCGATCACCACCTCAGCCCCCTCTGCGCGCACCGTATCTGCCTTGGAGCCCGAGGTAATCCCGGTCACCCGCGCGCCCATTTTGGTCGCCAGTTGCACTGCCGCCAATCCGACACCACCCGAGGCGCCGGTGATCAGCACCTCCATGCCCGACGCCACGCCCGCGCGGTGCAAAAGTCCCGCCGCCGTGCCAAAGGCGCAAGGGATCGCGGCGATTTCGATATCGGTCAGGGGCGAGAGCGTGACGTCATAAAGATCGCGCGCAAAGACCAGACAATATTCGGCAAAGGCACCGTCATATTCCGACCCCAGGGCGATAAACCCAACTGGATTTTCACGGGTCGGGCGCGGCTGGTTGATCGGGCATGTCACCCGTTGGCCGGGTGCGAATGCGGTCACATCCGGCCCCACCGCCACGACCCGTCCGCAAAGATCGCCGCCCTGTATCAGCGGAAAGTTCAGCGCCCCGGACCAGCCCCCGGCCTCGACCTCGTCGTCGATCTCTTCGGTGGCGCCGGTGACCTCGGGCGCGTACCAGCCGATGCGCGTGTTTATATCGGTATTGTTGACCCCCGCCGCCAACACTTTGACCAATACCTCGCCCGACCCCGGCGCTGGCACTGGCAGATCGTCGCGCCATTCAAGCGCCTCTGGCCCGCCGTGGCGGGTCAGGGTTACGCCTGACATGGTGGCGGGGAATGTCATGCCCGCAGCCGCGCGTTTTCGGGATCCCAAAGTGGCGCGTCGGGTTGCACCACGGCGCGACACCGCTCGCCATAGATTTCCACCTCGATCTCGGTGCCCGGCACCGCCAGGTCGGCGCGGATCATGGCAAGGGCGACCGAGGCATTCACCCGGTACCCCCAGGCCCCGCTTGTGGTTTCACCAACGATCACACCGTCATGCCAGAGCGTCGACATATAGGGCGCATCGGCCTCTTTTGCGTCGACCATAAGCGTGACAAAGGCCTTTTTGCGGCCCTGCTGTTTCTCGGCCAGAAGCGCCGCCTTGCCTGCGAAATCCTGTGGTTTGTCGAATTTCACGAAACGTTCAAGCCCGGCCTCAAGCATCGAATAATCGGTACTGAGGTCGCCTTTCCATGCGCGATAGCCTTTTTCCATGCGCAGGGAATTGAGCGCATACATCCCGAAGGGTTTTGCACCAGCCCCCAAGAGCGCCTCAT
>CBDTZA010000456.1:0-2203 GCA_965364785.1 uncultured Roseovarius sp.
CAGAGCTTCCAGGCCATATCCTGATTGGGAAGCCATTTGCCGCCCCGGATCGTATCCATGAAGTGCCGCTCGACGGTGTCACCGCCGCCAAGCGCCACGTTATAGCCGCCCTGCACCATCCGGGTGCAACCGCATTTGCCGATCAACCCTTTGACAGCGATGGTAATGCGGGTGCCGGGGGGCGCGGATTGCTGGGCGTGGAGGGCCGCGAAAAGCCCCGCGCCACCGGTGCCGATGATCAGGATATCGGTGTCGTGGCGCTCAATTTCTGTGGGGCTTGTCATGGCTTATATCGCTTTCAAAAAGAAGGTTCCCGAGATCAGGAAAGCCACGCCAACCGCCCCCGCCGCCAGCGTTTTCTGGCGCTCCGACCATGGCAGGAATTCCAGCGCCATAAGACGCAGACCGCCGAACATATGCACCGCGAGCAAGAACACGAGACCGAATTCGGCCAGCTTGACCATCGGGATTTCGGCAAAGGCGAGAAACCCGTCAAGCCGCGCGGGGTTGGTCAGGGCCTGAGACAACAGCCAGAAATGCGCAGGCAGAAACAGCGCCAGACCAAGGCCAGAGACGCGGTGCAGCACAAAGGCCAGCCAGAGCGGATGAGAGCGGGCTGGGGTCTTCATGATAGGGTCACCGCGAACACGGCGCGCAGGCCAAGGATCAAAAGCGCCGCGCAAGCACCCCATGTGAGGGTCGAGAGCACCGCGCCTTTCAGGCCGAGCCATTCATGCGCAATGACCCGCAACCCGATGGCGGCATGCAGCGAGACGGCGACCACGAACAGGCCGTAAAAGATGAACCAAAGCGCGCTGCCCTGGGTGCGGCCAAGGATTTCAGAGGTGCTTAGCCCGCCTTGGATGGCATAGATCATCACCGCGAGGTGCCCCAGAACCAACGGCGCCATGACAAGCGCCGTCAGCCGTTGCAGCATGTAAAGGCGCAGATCAAGCATTGCGCTTTCCTTTGAAAAACGATTTCGCGGTTTCGCGTTTCAGCCCGGCAATGGCGCGCATCGGGTTCAGGTCATTGGGGCAATATTGCGTGCAGCTTCCCATCGAGTGACAGTTGTGACAGCCCCCCGTGCCCGAAACCGCATCAAGGATGCTCTGGCGCCCGTCATCGCGGCTATCGTTCAGCAGGGTCCAGGCGCGTTGCAGGGCGGCAGGGCCAAGATAATCGGGATTGCCCGCAACCGTATCGCAGGCCGCATAGCAGATCGCGCAATTGATGCATTCGACGCCAAGATCGGCCTCGGCGCGCACAGGATCAGTGGGGTCAATCGGCTCGATCGGATCATGGCGGGTCTGGCTTGGGTGATGCTGGGCCTCGGCGGCGACCCATTTGTCAAAGAACGGGTCCATATCGGCGGCGAGGTCCTTGATCACCGGCAGATTGCGCAGCGGCTCGATCATGAGTTTGCCGTCGGGGGCGACTTTTTTGATATGGGTGCGGCAGGTCCAGCGCGGGATGCCGTTGACCATCATCGCGCAGGATCCGCACATGCCCACGCGACAGGCAAAGCGATAGCTTAGGGTCGGATCGGCGAATTGCTGAATCCACGAGACGACATCAAGCACCGTCTGGCTTGCATAGGCGGGGACCGTGAAGGTGTCATATTGCGCGCCACGGGTGGTGCCGCGGTGGACGGTGACATCAAGCGTTTCTTGGGCGGCGGTCACAGGTGGCCCCTTTTCGGGTCGGTGTCTGGCTGTGACCTTGGTTATAATTATCAGTTAAGCTAACCAAAAGGAATAAATTCTAATGGTATCTGTAAGCTAAGGTATCGAAAGCCGCGCGGGCGGGCACAAAAAAACTGCGCCGATCGCAAATGCGGACCCGGCGCAGGTACCCCGCCCTCGGGAAAAGGCGGCGGGGGGGGACTCAGATATCGAGGGTGTTTTCGCGTTCCCAGCGAGAGAAATGCGACACGAAGGCATTCCATTCCTGATGTTTGAGCTTCATGAAGGCGGCCGAAAACTCATCCCCGAGGGCGGATTTCAACGCCGTGTCCTGATCGAAAAAGCGCAGCGCGTCCAGCATGTTGAGAGGCAGGGGCGGCGCGTCTTTCACGGTATGGCCGTCCTTGTACATGTCGATATCAAGCCGCTTGCCGGGATCGGCTTTGGTGTTGATGCCCGACAGACCTGCGGCGATAATCACCGCCTGCATGAGGTAGGGGTTGGCCGCGCCATCGGGC
>CBDTZA010000457.1:0-2201 GCA_965364785.1 uncultured Roseovarius sp.
ACTGCGTGCAAAAGCGGGCCAAGCCGCCGCTAAAGCGCCGCTGCCAGCCGGGTGCCCTGATCAATGGCGCGTTTGGCGTCAAGTTCCGTGGCGACATCCGCGCCCCCGATGACATGCGCACCAACGCCCGCCGCCTCTAATGCGTCGGCAAGGCCGCGTTCACTAAGCTGACCGGCGCAGAGAACAATCGTGTCGGCCTCGATCAATGTCGGCTTTTCGCGCGCCTCGCCAAAGCTTATGTGCAGGCCGCTGTCGTCGATCCGCTCATAGTTGACTCCGCCCAGCATTTTGACATCCTTCATCCGCAACGCTGCGCGGTGAATCCAGCCGGTGGTTTTGCCAAGCCGCTTGCCGGGCCGCTCTGCCTTGCGCTGAAGCAATGTCACCTCGCGCGCGGGTGGCGTGGGTTGCGGGCCTTTCTCGGCCAGCCCACCACGGGTGTCTGCGGGATCGCCAACGCCCCATTCGGTGCGCCAAAGCGCCAGATCCTCGGTGGGGCTATGGCCCTCGTGCACAAGAAATTCGGCCACATCAAAGCCGATGCCACCAGCCCCGATCACGGCCACCCGGCGCCCCACCGGCGCCTTGTTGCGCAGCACATCTATATAAGACAGCACATTCGGCCCGTCCTGCCCCGCAATGCCGGGATCGCGCGGCACAACGCCGGTGGCGATGATCACCTCGTCAAACCCGGCCAGATCACCGGCGCCTGCCTCTTGGCCCAACCGAAGGGTCACGCCGGCCTCACCGACCATGGTTTCAAACCACTCGACCAAACCGTGAAACTCTTCCTTGCCCGGAATGACGCGCGCCATGTTCAGCTGTCCACCGATCGTTTCGGCGCGATCAAACAGCGTTACCTTATGGCCGCGCTCCGCCGCCGTGATCGCCGCCGACAGGCCCGCAGGCCCGGCGCCGACAACGGCGATGGATTTGACCTCAGTCGCTGGCTTGATCGTCAGTTCAGTTTCAAAACAGGCCTGCGGATTGACCAGACAGGAACTTATCTTGCCACTGAACGTGTGATCCAGACAGGCCTGATTGCAGGCAATGCAGGGCGCGATGGTCTTTGCCCGCCCCGCCGCCGCCTTGGCCACGAAATCAGGATCGGCCAGAAACGGGCGTGCCATGCTGACCATATCGGCGGCGCCCTCAGCCAGAATATCCTCGCCCACCTCGGGGGTGTTGATCCGGTTCGAGGTGATCACCGGAATGCCCACCTTACCCATCAGCTTTTGCGTGACCCAGGCAAAGCCCGCGCGCGGCACGCTTGTGGCAATCGTGGGAATGCGCGCCTCGTGCCAGCCGATCCCGGTATTGATGATCGACGCACCCGCGCGCTCAATCTCCTGGGCAAGCTGCACCACCTCAGCGTGGGTGCTTCCGTCAGGGATCAGGTCAATCATGCTGAGGCGGTAGATAATGATGAAATCTTCGCCCACCGCCGCGCGCGCACGGCGCACCACCTCAACGGGCAAGCGCATGCGGTTTTCATAAGACCCGCCCCAGCGGTCGGTGCGCTTGTTGGTATGGGTCACCAGAAACTGGTTCAGGAAATACCCCTCAGAGCCCATAATCTCGACCCCGTCATACCCGGCCTCGCGGGCGCGGGTGGCGGCGGTCACGATATCGCTGATCTGTTTCTCGATTCCAGTCTCATCCAACTCTTTCGGCGCAAACGGCGAAATCGGCGATTTGATCGGCGAGGCGCTGACGCATTCGGGGCTATAGGCATAGCGCCCGGCATGCAGGATCTGCATCGCGATCCGGCCATCCGCGTCATGCACCCGGTCGGTGACGATCCGGTGATTGGCTATATCGGTGTCACTAAACAGACCCGCCGCGCCGGGAAACACCCCGCCTTCGCGGTTGGGCGCCATGCCGCCGGTCACCATCAGGCCAACACCGCCGCGCGCGCGGATGGCGTAGAATTCGGCGACACGGTTCCAATCCTTGGTTTCCTCAAGGCCGGTATGCATCGAGCCCATCAAAACGCGGTTCTTGAGCGTGACATGGCCCAGATCAAGCGGGGCAAGAAGATGTGGATAGTTGGTCATGGCGAGCCTCCCTCAAAGCGCGATCCGAAACGTGGGCACCAGCCCAGAGACCAGATTGCGCAACACGTCAAAGTCCGGCGCAGGATGCCGTCTTGGCCCGCACTTGTCACCCCGGACGCTGCGTTATTCTTCGCCCTCGACGCG
>CBDTZA010000458.1:0-2197 GCA_965364785.1 uncultured Roseovarius sp.
GGGCCAGATCATTCCGGGCCTTGATGCGGCGATACCGGGCATGACCGTAGGCGACAAGAAGACCGTCGAAGTGCCCGCCGATCAGGCCTATGGCCACCCCGATCCGAACGCGCAGCAGGCTGTGCCGCGCGCCGAAATCCCCGCCGATATCCCGCTTGATGTGGGCACGCAGCTTCAGGTTCAGACACCGCAGGGGCAGGTGATGCCGGTGACGGTGGTCGAGGTGACCGAAGAACAGGTCGTTCTGGATGCGAACCACCCACTGGCGGGCAAGGACCTGACGTTTGCGATCGAGCTTGTCGAGATCGCCTGAGCGCGGCTTTGGCTTTGGTCTATAAGATGTAACGCGCGCTGTGGATCGTCCACCGCGCGCGTTGCGGTTTTGGGGCCTCGCGATTTTTCTGCGAAAAATCGGGGGATGCGCGTCAGGCGATGTCGAGCAAAACCGCCCCGGCGCGCCCCGGGGTCATCACCGCGTCCTGCGCAGCGGCGCAGTCAGTGAGCGGGTAATGGGCGTGAATGGCGGGCGTGAGGCTCCCATCTTTCAAAGCGCTGTGCAACCGCGCGATGGCGGCCTGTCGCGGCGCGTCGGCCAGGATATAAATCAGGGTGATGTCTATCGTGATGGCCTTGAACAAGAACGGCCCGAACGGCAGCATCGGCGTCATATTGCGCCCCGAGCCATAGGCGGCGATGGTGGCATTCGGCGCCATGATCTCGGCCAGAAGCGGGGCATTTTCGCCAAACTCGACCTCAACGGCGCGGTCCACACCTGCGCCATCTGTGGCGTCAAGGATCCTGGCCGCCAGATCGGGGTCGGCATACTCGAACACCTGATCCGCGCCCGCCGCTTTAACGCGCCCCGCCGCGCCCGCCGAACAGGTTGCGATCACGCGGGCACCGGCGGCGTGGGCCAGTTGCACGGCGGTATGGCCCACCGCCCCGGCCCCCCCGGAAATCAGCAGCGTTTGCCCCGCCACATCGCCGCCGCCAAACACCGTATGCGCCGCTGTCAGCCCGGGGATTCCAAGCGTCGCGCCGGTCTCGAAGGTAACGCCCTCGGGCAGGGGGACGGCTTGTGCTGCGGGCAGGGCGATATAATCGGCGGCGGTGCCATCGCTGCGTTGCCACTGGCCGTTCCAGATCCACACCCGCGTCCCGATGCGGGACGGGGCGACACCATCGCCCACCGCCTCGATCACGCCGGCGCCATCGGAATGGGGAATGATTCGATCAAAGGCGGGTTTGGTCACGCCGGGGCGGCTGCCTGCGCGGGCCTTGGCATCCGACGGGTTGACGCCCGAGACATGAAGCCGCACCAGAACCTCGCCGGGGGCGGGCTTGGGTGTGTCGAGGTCAATCAGGCCAAGCACATCCCTGGCCAGGCCGAATTCTGAGTAACAGACTGCGCGCATTTTAGAGGTGCCTTTTGCTTAAGCGGTGGGCCTGCCCTCACCATCGGTGGTGGGACAGAGCGGCGAAACCGCGTGTATCATCTGAGTGTTGCGAGAGGGGGTCACACAGGGATCATCCCTGGGGTCGCGGGGGCAAAGATCGCGTGGTCAGATACTGCCAGATACTTTGGCAAGGCGCCCCGCAGAGCACGCCAGCCCTCGTGGCTGTCATTTCCGGCGCAGGCGGATGACCACATCGACCGAGGCAATCTCGGCACCCTCAGGCGCGTCAGGTACTTGCGTGATCTTGAGTTGATGGGCGGGCGCATCCGACAGGGTGCCGGTGTCTTCCCAATAGAAATGCGGGTGATCATGGGTGTTGGTGTCAAAATAGCTTTTGGAGCCATCGACCGTGACCTCTTGCACAAGGCCGACCTCGCAAAACGCCCGCAGCGTATTATAGACGGTCGCCAAAGACACGCTCTCGCCCATGTCCTGAACATTGGCAAACAGGCTCTCTGCGGTGACATGGCGGTGTTGGCCATCGCCCACCAAAAGCGTGGCAAGGGCAACTCGCTGTCGTGTCGGGCGCAGCCCGGCCTCGATCAACCATCTGGTACCGAGATTTGTCATTTGAGGGTCTGCCACGATCATTATCCTTGCACTCAATTAGTCTAATATAGGGCCGCGAGGCGGTGGATTTCAAACAATTTCATTTTTGCAGGCAGATTGTTCGGGCCATTGGTGACATTAGAGACGCTCGGCAATCAGCAAGTAAGTGGCGCGACCATAGTATTCAATGT
>CBDTZA010000459.1:0-2188 GCA_965364785.1 uncultured Roseovarius sp.
TCACCGCATCAACCTGACGCTCTACAAGCTTGATCAGGTGATGAACGGCGATCTCGATGAGGTGATTGACGCCCTGACGGCGGATGCACAGGCCAGCATGCTGGCCGAGATGAGCGGGTGACAGCCCCGCACGGCGCGGCCTCGCCGGGGCAGGCGCTGGCGATGGCGCTCGCACTCGGGCGTGACCACCTTGCACATGTGGCCGATCCGATGCGCGATGCGCGCTTGCTTTTGGCCCATGCCGCCGGGCTTGGCCGGGGTCAGTTGAGCCGCCTTGATGTCGAGGATTTCACGCCTGAGGTGATGACGGCCTATCTGGCACTGGTCGATCAGCGCGCCAAGGGGCGGCCAGTGTCAAAGATTCTGGGTTATCGCGACTTCTGGAACCACCGCTTTGCCGTGACCGAGGATGTGCTTGACCCGCGCCCGGATACTGAAACGCTTGTCGAGGCCGCCCTGACACAGCCATTCGAGCGGGTTCTTGATCTTGGCACAGGATCGGGCTGTATCCTGCTGAGCCTTCTGGGCGCGCGCGCGCAGGCCAGTGGTCTGGGCACTGACCTCTCGGGCGCTGCTCTTGGCGTGGCCAAGCAAAATGCCGAGGCTTTGGGCGTGCTTGCGCGGGCGGCGTTCGCGGTTTCGGACTGGTTTGAGGCTGTGACCGGAACCTTCGACCTTATTGTGTCAAACCCGCCTTATATCGCCCTGACTGAAATGCCCGGCCTTGCCCCCGAGGTGCGCGAGCATGACCCGCGCATGGCCCTGACCGATGAGGGCGACGGGTTGGCGGCTTATCGCGCGATCACTGCGCAGGCGGGGCACTACCTGCGGCCCGGCGGGCGCATCCTGTTGGAAATCGGCCCCACCCAGGGCGCGGATGTGGCGAAATTTCTGCGCAGAGCAAGATTCGAAGCGGTGGAAATCCTGCCCGATCTTGACAGCCGTGACCGGGTGGTCGGCGCGATCTGGCCCGCCTGAACCGGGGTAAAGCGGCCATAATCCGCATAAATGGCAAAAAATTTTAGTTTTTGGCTTGTATGCACGGCCTCTGCATGGTTAGTCATGGGTCAGTTAAGACGGAGGATGCCTTTTGGGCGGTCCCGCTTGACACCAAGCCAAAACATGTCCGATCCGGTTTAATTTTCGGCGCAAGGGGCGCCAGTCGGGTCAAGTGAACATTTGAGCATAAGGCTGGACAGCATCAATATGAGATCATCTAAGTCACGTCCTCGGAATAAGCCGAACCGTAGTCGCCCCAGCACGGGCAATGTCGTCAACCGGACCTTTGATAGTTCCGGTCCCGAAGGCAAGGTTCGCGGCACTCCGCAGCAAATCATTGAAAAATACAACCAGCTGGCGCGTGATGCCCAACTGGCGGGGGACCGGGTTGCCTCCGAGAATTTTCAGCAGCATGCAGAGCATTACCTGCGCCTTCTGGGTGAGGCCCAGAAAGAGCAGGAGGCGCGCCGCGAAGAGCTGGAACGCCAGAACCGGGAGCGCCAGGCAGAGCGTGACCGCGAGCGTCCGCAAGGTGAACGCGGTCAGAATAATGGCGAGCGTCAGGGCAATGGTCATGGTGATCGCGACCAGAACCAGAATCAGCATCACAATACGGGCAATGACGGCAAAGGCGACGATCTCGCCGCCGCCCCCCAGCCCGATGTGATCGACAGCAGCGGCCACAAAGAAAGCGGCCTTGTCGAAACCCCCGAAAGCCAGAGCGCGCCGATGCCACCAAAGCGCCCGCGCAAGCCGCGCGTGAAAAGGCCGCCAAAACCCGATGCCCAGAGTAATCAGGGTGGTCAGAGTGATCAGGGTGACGATCAGGGCAACGGGACGCCAACGCCCTCTGGTCCGGCCGAAGCGGCTGAATAGGGCGCTCAGTTACAGCATGTCTTGAGGCGCGGGACCGATCAGGCCTCGCGCCTTTTTGCTGGCGGCAGGAGGCCTGCGGCGCGAGTATTTGGGGAACGATGAAAGCATGAGGTCTTTTCAGCCGGGCGCGGCTGGCCTAAGACCCCGCAGATCGCGCAGATTGCATGGAACGAAACGCCCGAAGAAAGACCCGCAATGCCCACCGACAGACCACAGCCCGCCTTTGTGCTTGTGCGCCCGCAGATGGGCGAAAACATCGGGGCGGCGGCCCGCGCGATGTGGAATTTCGGCCTTGACCGGATGCGGATAACCA
>CBDTZA010000460.1:0-2182 GCA_965364785.1 uncultured Roseovarius sp.
CGGGTGTTCGAGACATTGCCGGGCATGAAACCCGTGCGCGGGCGGATGCAGCTTGCGGCGACGCGCGAAAACGGTGCGGCGGTGTTTGTCGATTTCGCCCATACCCCCGATGCGGTGGCGACCGCGATCAAGGCGCTGCGCCCGCATGTGATGGGTCGGCTGATCGCAATTATCGGTGCGGGCGGTGACCGTGACAGCGCCAAGCGCCCGCTGATGGGCCGCGCCGCCGCCGAGACCGCCGATGAGGTGATCGTCACCGATGACAACCCGCGTTCCGAGGACCCCGGCTTGATCCGCGCCGCAGTAATGCAGGGCTGCCCCGGCGCGCAAGAGGTCGGCGACCGCGCGCTTGCGATCCTGCGCGGGGTCGACGCACTTGGGCCGGGCGATGCGTTGTTGATCTGTGGCAAAGGCCATGAAACCGGCCAGACCGTGGGCGATGATGTGCTGCCCTTTGACGATGTCGAACAGGCCAGCGTTGTGGTGTCGGCGCTTGACGGGGGCCTCGCATGACGCTCTGGACCGCAGCCGAGGCCGCAGCGGCCACCGGCGGGCGTTCCACCTGCGACTGGCAGGCCAATGGCGTCTCGATTGATACGCGCACCCTGCAAAAGGGTGATTTGTTCGTGGCCCTCAAGGCGGCGCGCGATGGCCATGACTTTGTCGCGCAAGCGCTTGCCAATGGCGCCGTTGCTGCGCTTGTAAGCCATGTGCCTGAGGGGCTTGGCGCCGATGCGCCGCTGTTGATTGTCGACGATGTTTTGACGGGTCTTGAGGCATTGGGCCGCGCCGGGCGTGCGCGCACGGCGGCGCGGGTCGTGGCGGTGACCGGGTCTGTCGGCAAGACCTCGACCAAGGAAATGCTGCGCGATGTCTTATCGGCGCAGGGACGCACCCATGCCGCCGAGGCGAGCTATAACAACCACTGGGGCGTGCCGCTTACATTGGCGCGGATGCCGGTCGAGACCGAATTTGCGGTGATCGAGATCGGCATGAGCCACCCTGGTGAGATCGCGCCGCTGGCCTGTATAACCCGCCCGCATGTGGCGATGATCACCACCGTCGCTGCCGCCCATCTTGAGGCGTTCGAGAATATCGAGGGCATCGCCCATGAAAAGGCCACGATCTTTGACGGGCTGGAGCAGGGCGGCGTGGCGGTGATCAATGCCGATCTTGAAACCACGCCGATCCTGCTGACCGCCGCCCGTGCCAAGGGCGCGCAAGTCCTGACCTTTGGTAAGGCAGGCGAGGCCGCCAAGCTATTACAGGCGACCTTGTCGGACGACAAAACCGTGGTTCAGGCCGAGGTGAATGGCGTCGCGACCCTGTTCAAGATCAACAGCGCGGGGCGGCATTTTGCCATGAACGGTCTTGGCGTCCTGCTGGCCGTGGCGGCCCTTGGCGGCGATAGCGACATGGCGCCGCTTGATCTTGGCCGCTGGAGCCCGCCCGCCGGGCGCGGCACCCGCGAGACGCTGGCGCTTGATTCCGCCGATGAGGACCTGACGCTTGATCTGATTGACGACGCGTTCAACGCCAACCCGACCTCGATGGCCGCAGCACTTGAGGTGCTGGCCGCCGCCACCCCGCGCGACGGGGTGGGGCGGGTATCAAAGGGACGCCGGATCGCCATTCTGGGCGATATGCTAGAGCTTGGCCCCGATGAGATCGCCTTGCATGCCGCTCTGGCGTCGCTGCCCGAGATGGCAAGGATTGACGAAATACACTGTGTCGGCCCCCGCATGCGCGCCCTCTGGGAAGCCTTGCCAGAGGCCCGGCGCGGCAAATGGCGTGAGACGGCACAAGAACTGGCGGATCAGGCGCATCGCGTGATAGATGCGGGCGATGTTGTGCTGATCAAGGGCTCCAAGGGGAGCCGGGTCAGCCTTGTGGTTGAGGCGCTGCGACGCGCGGGCCGTGGCCCTTTGAAAGGAAACAGCTAGATGCTTTATTGGTTGACCATCTGGTCGGATGGCGGGGATTTTTTCAACCTGTTCCGCTATATCACCTTCCGCGCGGGTGGGGCGTTCATGACGGCGCTGATCTTTGGCTTTCTCTTTGGTCAGCCGCTGATCAACGTGCTGCGCCGCCGTCAGGGCAAGGGTCAGCCCATTCGCAGCGACGGACCGGAAAGCCATTTCGCCAAATCGGGCACGCCAACCATGGGTGGATTGCTGATCGT
>CBDTZA010000461.1:0-2178 GCA_965364785.1 uncultured Roseovarius sp.
CAGGTCACCACACGCTTTGTCTTTGGCCACCCCTCGACATGGTCCGAGGTTATCACCCGCTCGGCCATGGTCTGGTCGATATTTACCGGCGTCGCGGTGGCCTTTCGCCATGGCTCGATGATCGCGGTCGAGATCATTCAGCGCATGCTGCCGCCCCGCCTTGGCCTTGCGCTTTATCTTGTGGCGTCATCCCTTTCCGTAACCTTCTTCGCGATCCTGTTCTGGCAGGGCTGGTCGATGACCGAACGCGTCATGCGCCAGAAACTGGCCGCTTTGGAAATCTCGATTGCCTGGGTCTATGCGGCGCTGCCGGTGGGCTCAGTGTTTACCATCATCGCCATTCTGGCCTGCATGCTGCGCGCCTGTCAGAATGGGTTAGAGCCGGTCGCAGAGGTGCAGACATGAACGCCGCCCTCGCCCTTTCGGTTGCCATCTTCTTTCTGCTTGGCGTGCCGATTGCGGTCGCGATTGGTCTCGCCTCGGTTATCGGGATCGAGGTGCAGGGCCGCCTGCCGCTCTTGCTTGTCGCGCAGCGCATGTTCACCGGCGTCGACAGCTTTCCGCTGATGGCGATTCCGCTTTTCATTCTGGCCGGCAACCTGATGTCGGCAGGCGGGATTTCGCACCGCTTGGTCGAGCTGGCAAAATCCATTGTCGGCGGTATTCAGGGCGGGCTTGCGGCCTCTTGCGTGCTGACCTGCATGATGTTCGCAAGTGTTTCCGGCTCGTCGGTGGCCACCACCTTTGCCATTGGCGCGATCCTTATTCCGGCGATGGTCAAGCATGGCTACCCGGCCCCGATGGCCGCCTCGGTTCAGGCCAGCTCTGCCGAGTTGGGCGTTCTTATCCCGCCCTCTATCCCGCTTATCCTGTATGGTGTGTCCACCGACACCTCGATCGGTCAGCTGTTTCTGGCCGGTATCGGGCCCGGCTTTCTGGTGGCGGGGTCTTTGATGGCGCTGGTGCTGATCCTGTGCCGGGTGCGCGGCATTGGCAAAACCGACGGCGCGGACCGCCCGCGCCTTGGTGACGCGTTTGTGGCCGCCCTGCCCGCGCTGATCGTGCCCTTCGTGATCATCGGCGGCATCTATTCCGGCGTCTTTACCCCGACCGAGGCCAGTGCCGCCGCCGTCGCCGCCGCGATCCTTGTCGGCATGGCGTTTTACCGCGAACTTAAATTCGCCGATCTGCCGGAGATCCTGAAATCAACGGTAATCTCGACCTCTGCGATCATGCTGATCATTTCGGCGGCCTCGCTGTTTTCGTTCCTGATCACCCGCTCGGGCCTGCCCAATGAAATCGCGGCGTGGTTCAAGGACATGTTCGAAAGCCGCATCGCCTTTCTTCTGGCGGTCAATGTCCTGCTGCTAATTGTCGGCATGTTTCTTGAAACCTCGGCGGCGATCCTTGTTCTGGCACCGATCCTGACCCCGATTGCGGTCGCTTACGGGGTTGATCCGGTGCATTTCGGCCTGATCATCGTGGTCAATCTGGCACTTGGCATGATCACCCCGCCGCTTGGCGTGAACCTGTTTGCCGCCTGCGCGGTGGCCAAGCTACCTGTCGAGGCGATCATCCCTCAGTTGGTCTGGTTCGTCGCAACCGTCTTTGGCGCGCTGATGATCATCACCTATGTGCCCGCAATCACCCTCTGGCCGATGCAAACCATAATGGGGATCACACCATGACGACGCAGATCATTCACATCCTTGGCCTTGGCTCGATGGGCCTTGGCATGGCCACCTCGCTTTTACGCGCGGGCCATGAGGTTTATGGCTTTGACACCAATACCGAGCGACTGGCGCAATTTAACGCCGTTGGCGGCCAGGTTCTGACCCGGCAAAGCCCGGCTGCGCAGATTTTGGTCTGTGTGGTACTGAACGCCGATCAAACCCGCGCGGCGTTATTTGGTAGTGATGGCTGGGCCAAAGGGTTGGCGCCTGGCGGCACGATCATAAGCTGCGCCACCGTCGCGCCCGCATTCGCCATCGAGATGGAACAAATCGCCGATGATCGCGGGTTTGCCTATCTTGATGCGCCGATTTCCGGCGGGGCGATCAAGGCGGCGGAGGGCAAGCTTTCGATCATGGCCTCTGGCAAACCGGCGGCGTTTAACGGCGCTGCCGCAGCGCTTGAGGCGATGGCCGAAACTGTCCACCGCCTTGGCAATGCCGCCGG
>CBDTZA010000462.1:0-2174 GCA_965364785.1 uncultured Roseovarius sp.
CCGAATCCGAGACCAAGGCCGAGCTGGACCGCTTTTGCGATGCGATGCTGGCGATACGCGAAGAAATTCGCGACATCGAAGAGGGCCGGATTGATTCGCAGAATAATCCGCTCAAGAATGCGCCACACACGATGGAGGATCTGGTGCGGGACTGGGACCGGCCCTATAGCCGTGAACAGGGCTGTTTCCCGCCGGGCGCGTTCCGCGTCGATAAATACTGGCCCCCCGTCAACCGGGTGGACAATGTTTATGGCGACCGGCACCTGATCTGTACCTGTCCACCGCTTGAGGACTATGCCGAAGCGGCCGAATAGCGCGCCACGCAAGTCAGAGCATCAAAGACGGCCGCAGGGGAAACCCTTGCGGCCGTTGCTTTTGAGGGCTGCGGCGGAATCGAAAAAGGCGGCCCTTGCGGACCGCCCCAACTCGTATTGAAAAGGCATTCTAAAAACAAAAAAATCGACCAAATACACGGTCAGTGTTAAGCAGGGCCGGGTGCGCCATCACGTCATTCCAGTCCACTCACGCAAGATCACGTTAGCGTGAGTAAGGTGAGTCTGTCATACCCCATATTGGGTAAAATCAGTGTTATTCTGCCAGCAGAGATGTCAGACGATCCAAAACTTTGCGCCAGTGCCGGAAAAATGCCAGCTGGCCGGCGTCTTCAAAAAGGTGATATTCGATCCAGTCGAAATCAGTTTTGAACTCTTGAAAGGTTTCAGGCGGTACCTGCGGATCCTGCGCACCGCTCATGAAGATCACCGGCAACTGATCGCGCAGCGCGTTGACCTCATCGCTCCAATCCTCAAGCTGGCCTGAGGTGAGTTGGCGCGAAAACGGCTCATGGGCGCAATGCTCGTCCGAGAGGGCAACGTCTGATCCGGTGACAATCGCCTCAAACACTTCGGCATTTTCAAAGGTGGCAATATCGCCGGGTGAATTGCCGAACACTGCGTGGATAAAGCCGCGCTTGCCGATTTTGCGCGCCAGAAGAAACCCGGCCTTGACCATGAAGGGCAACAGATGCGGCGTGAATTTCGCACCTGCCAGAATGAAGCGATGCCACTTGTCCATGCGCTCGAACTGTTCGCGCCGGGTCAGCGGCAACATGCCGGAACAGGCGATGATGGCGCTGAACATCTCGGGGGACTGGCGGGCCAGTCGCACGGCATAATAGCTGTCACCACTCAGGCTAATGATTGGGCAGCGGGTGACGTTTTCAGCCCTGAGAACCTGCATCGTGTCGGTGATTAGCGCGTCGTCATAATCGGTTTTGCGGGCCACCATATCCGACAGGCCATAGCCCGCGCGCAAGGGCACGATGATGCGCAGGCCGCGCTTGGCGGCGCAGGTCTCGGCCGAGGCCGGCCAGCGGACAAGCCCGAAATCCATCGGCAGAAAAAGCACCGGCGTTCCGATTGGATCGCCCAGCAACAGATAGTCCAGCCGCCGCCCGTCCGGTGTAACCAGTGATTTGAAATCAAGCTCGTCGAGCGCGCCATCGCCGCCGCTGACCACACGTGGTCCGGGGGTCGATTCCAGGGTCAGGTTGGCCATATCCATCACCGAAAGTGCCAGGCGCACCAGCTCGAGCTGGGAATGGGTTTCGGTCTTGGCGAGAATTGATTTGATCTGGGCGCGGATCGTGTCAACCGAGCGGCCGCGTTGTGTGGCGATTTCGCTGACAGAGCGGCAATCGACAAGGAGGCGCACGACCTCGGCCTCGGTGCCGGTCAGATCAAAGGCGCGGCGCAGGATATCACAGAACCCGTCGGGCCAGGCGACCTCGTTTGACGCGGCCAGCACAAGTGGCGTGCCGTCGGCGGTCAGATGGCGTTGCAGGCGCAGGACGATCAGGTGCCCCTTGATGCGCGAGCGGACGCGCAAGATGGCGGTATCCTTGTCGCTCTCAACGATCAGCATGCGCAGGGTGGCGGCCACCGCCTCGATATCATCGGCATTGATCGGCAGGTCGTTTAGCCGCGCCTTCGCGGGCAGGTTCATCCGCGTGCGGGCCGCCTCATTGGCGGCGCGAATGCAATGGTCGCGGTCAAACACAAGCGCCGCCACCCTGTCAAAGGGCGCAAGGATGGCACCAATCTCGTCGGGTTTGTCGGTCAGGGCGATGCGATCCAGAAACTCACCGGCGCGGCGAAAGTGGCTGGCGATTTGGG
>CBDTZA010000463.1:0-2164 GCA_965364785.1 uncultured Roseovarius sp.
AGTGAGTCGCACATTGCAAATGGCGGAGCCTGCGTAACTTTCCAGACTTTCTGGCACCTATTTGGTGAAGACTGGAAACAATCGCAGGTGCCTGCCCGCTTCGTTTCCCCATTAGCCCCTTAAGCAACCCGAAGCTTGAAATGTGGCCAATTTTTGGCAATTATCTGTCAGCAAAGAGACGTAAAAGACATTCCGGGGAGACGGCATCATGTGGAATTGGTTTTATAGTTATTACGGCGGCAACAATGGCGGCTCTGGCGGTTCCACGTCGACGGCATCTTCGGTGCCCGAGATGGATGCGGCAAGCGGCACTCTGGCGATTGCTGTGGTTCTGGCAGCACTTTTGCTGGTCTGGGAAATCAAGCGCCGCAAGCGGGCCTGATCAGATCAGCGACCAATCGCCCCGCCAAAGGGCGACAACGGCAATGACAGCGTTGGCAATAGCATGGGCGGCAATGGCATCAGCCAGCCGCCCTTTGCGCATGTAAAGCAGCGAAAAGACAACGCCCGCAAGCCCGGCCTCGATCCAGCGGCCATGCATCACGGCAAACAGCGTGGCCGAGGCCAGCACGGCAATGATCCGCGACACAGCACCGCCCTGATCAATCCGCGCCTGAATATAGCCGCGGAAAAACATCTCTTCGATCAGCGGCACAAGCATCACCGTGCCAGATATCCGCACCGTCGCCCAAAGCGCCAGCGACAGCCCGCCAAGGGCCGCCAATGCAGCATCGGGCGCGGGTGCGACGGGGGCGCTCATCACCCAGAGCACGCCGACAAGCAGACCTGCGATGATCGCCAGCCGCCCCGGCATTGCCAGATAGCGCAACACCGTCCGGCGCGCCCACCACAACGCCCCCAGCATCATCGCCACCTGCACCGGATAGCCAAGCGGCGGGGAGGTCCAGAAGGCCTGAACAATCAGTCCCGACAGGGCAAAGACGATAAAGGGCACGATCCGCCCGGCCAGATCATCGCGTGCCAATGGGGCGGCGGGCGCACCGCTATCGGCCACGATGTCGCGCATGGCATAAGAACTGCGGCTGACCATGACCAGCACGCCGATCGACAGCGCCGAAAACATCAGCCAGCCGGCAAAGCTGTGAAAGCCGTTGACCGCAAGCTCTGGCGACAGATGCGCGCCGATCAGAATAAGCCCGGTGATCCGCAGCACGTTGAACACCCAGCTTGTCACAAGCGCCAGCGGCCAGATCACCAGCCAGAACCGCTTGAGACGCAAAGAGGCGCTAAACAGTGCCGCAAACAACGCCAGAAAGACCGTGATCAGAACAAAGCCTTCGATCCCCGAGCAGCTATCGGCGACCATGACCAGAAAATCATCAGCCCCGATCACATGCACGCCAGGGTCAACCGTGATCCGGGCGGAAAACAGCGACAACAGGACCACCACGGCGATAAAGGTGATGTCGGTCAGGACCTGCTGATACCAGAGCGGCCCGAGCAGAACCACAAGGCCGGGCAACAGCGCCGCCAGCCCGAACAGCGCCAAAAGCGACCAGCCGCGCCCGCGCAACCAGTCATGCCAGGCACCGGGCTGCGCCAGCCAGAACAGGCCACCAAGAGCCGCCAGAACGGCACCGGCCACGAGCACCGGAAAGATCGCGTGAAAGGCCGTGTTCATATCCGCCGGGGCCACCATGCCAAGCGGGGCAAGGATCAGGGCAAAGCCGACGCCGTGCAGCATACCCCAGCCGCGCCCCCCCGGTGTCAGGCGACAGATATCGGCAAAACCCTTGCGCGCTTGCGGTCGTGCCCAAAGGTAAATGCCAAGCAGAAAGGCAACACACATCACCCCAAGTGCCACCCCGCGCAATCCGCGACAGGCGCCCTCGATCAGGGTCTGGCGGCACTCAATCTGGCTCAGGATCTGAAAGGCAAGGATCACCACGACCATCTCGGCCACGAATAACGCGCCGAGCCAGACCACCCGTGAGGGCAGAAAGCGGGTCTGTGTTGTCTCTGTCATGGCCGATTGCCGTAATGCCAACAGATGATCGCATTAAGGCAGGCTTTGGGCAATTTCCGGGTGGCTGGCCTAGAGCCCGAGTTTGTCGCGCATAAAGGCAAGCGCCACACTTAGCCCGTCTGGCGCAATCCCGTGGCCCGTGCCCTTCATGATATGGGCAAAAACATCCTGCCAGCC
>CBDTZA010000464.1:0-2158 GCA_965364785.1 uncultured Roseovarius sp.
GTGGAGCTTGACGAGAAATAGCGCAAGCCATCAAGGCCAGTCATCTGCTGCTCGATCACCTGGGTGACCGTATTGGCCACCGTATTGGCCGAGGCACCGGGGTAACTTGCCGCAATCGTCACCGAGGGCGGCGCGATCTGAGGGTATTGCGCAACCGGCAACACGCGAATGGCCAGAATACCGACCCCCATCAACAGGATTGAGATAACCCATGCAAAGACGGGGCGATCAATGAAAAAACGTGCCATGCTACGGGTCCCTCAGCCTTTGGATTATTCAGAGGGCGCGCTTGGCGCGGCACGCTCTTGCGGGGCAACAGTTGCCCCCGGCGCAGTTTTCTGAAACCCCGCCACGATGACCTGCTCGCCCGGCTCAAGCCCGGTCTCGACGACCCAGTCGCTGGCGCGGTCCTGAAGGATGGTGATCTCGCGTTCCTCGACCACGCCATCGCCATCGACCACCCAGGCAAGCGGGCGCCCGCGACGGTCGCGGATCACGCCCTCTTGGGGCACAAGAAACACGTTCTCGGCCACCTCAACCGGCAGATCGACCTGAACATACATGCCCGGCAACAAAAGCATATCAGGGTTGGAAAACTGCATCCGCAGAGTGACAACCCCGGTTTGCGGGTTAACATTCGGCTCTGCCGCCTTCAACTGGCCGGTTTCAGCGTAGATCGACCCATCGGCGAGCTTGAGCCGTACCGTGCCGTCGGCCCCGGCAAGGGCACGCTCGGTCTCACCACGTCGCCAGCGCAACAGGTCGGCGGCCGATTGCGTAACGTCCACATAGACCGGGTCGATCCTGCGGATCACCGCAAGTGGCTCGGCCTGACTGGCGGTCACAAGCGCGCCCTGACTTGTCTGCGACAGACCGATCCGCCCCGAAAGACGTGCCCGGATGGTGGTGCGCGACAGTTCGATCTCGGAGGAATTCAACTGCGCAAGCGCAAGCTCTAGCCCTGCCGATGCGGAATCGCGGGTCGCCGTCGCCTCGTCCAGCGCCTGTTCGCTGGCGACATTGCGCGCCTGCAACTCCTGCAGGCGGACCGCCTCGCGTTCGGCGGCGCGCAGCTGTGCATCGGCCTGCGCCACGGTGGCGCGGGCTTGCCGCACACCGGCCTCGTAGGTGGCCGTGTCGATCTGGTAAAGCGGGGCGTTCACCTCGACGTCGGCGCCCTCATCAAACATCCGCTCGGTGATAATGCCGTTCACCTGCGGGCGCACTTCGGCCTCGGCCGAGGCCGCAACCCGCCCCGGCAGGGTCGAGGTCAAGGTCACGCTTTGCGGCTGAACCGTCACTACGGTGACCGGCGTCGGGCCCTGCGATTGCTGCGACAGTGCCGCCATCGGGGCAAGCGCCATGCAGGCCACCAACGACACGAAAAAACGCAAGACTGAAGCCATGTTGACCCCTTTTAAGATTAAGTGTTGCCGCAACGGCGGTCGGGCATTTATAAAACTGATCAGTACCATAAATATGACGCGCTTTCGAAAGGCAACCCTGTCCTGTGAAAAGCGCGCGAAACGGAGCGGTGAAAATGTGCCAAAATCCCGAAAAAGCGGCAGATTCGGGAAAATTCAGGCGCGGAAGACCGATCACCCAGACCGCAGAGGCCCGCCGGACCGAGGTCTTTACCGCTCTCGAATCAATTTATGACGACGCGGGTCTTGAGGGGGCGACTATGGCCTGTCTCGCGGCGCGTGCAGGCATGTCAAAGCGCACGCTTTATTCGGTGTTCCCAAGCCGCATCGCACTTTTGCGCGCCTATCTGCATAGAGTGGGCGATGATTTCATCCGCCCGCTTGCCGCCGATGAACGTAGCCTGCCGATTGCCGCACGATTGGAAAGGTTGCTCTCGCAACGCCCGCGCCAACAGGGCTTTGGCCTTCCGCTTGAGGTGCTGCGACTGATCATCGCGGAAACGCCGACGACACCCGATGTCGGGCGCGATCTTGTGAACCGCATTTTCGCGGTCGATCACCAGATCATCGCGGTCGAGCTTGACCTTGGCGTCGCGCGCGGCGAGGTCGTGATCGACGACACCGGACAGGCCGCAGCGCTATTGCTGGATATGGTACGGCCCTGGCCTCTTGAATCCCTGCTTGATCCGACGCGCGTGCCCACCTCGGCCGATATGGCGGCGCGGCGCGCTCTG
>CBDTZA010000465.1:0-2149 GCA_965364785.1 uncultured Roseovarius sp.
CTTTGTGCCGCTGGCGCGGGTTCTCCTGGCGATCTATGTGCTAGTGCCGATCGTGATGGATCGCCCGCCAGCCCGTGGCGCCGCACAGGCCTTTCGCCTGTCAGAGGCGCTCAGGCCCTGGTCGATGGCGGAAATCTTTGCAATTGGCTGTGCCGTGGCGCTGATCAAGATCAGTGACCTTGCGGATGTGACCTTTGGTCCGGCGTTCTGGATGTTTGCCGTGCTTGTTGTTCTCGTAGTGGTGCAGGATAATTTCCTGTGCAGGTGGTCGGTATGGAAATCGCTGGACAAAACCCAGACATCATAAGCGCCCGTGACCTTGGCCTTGTCGCCTGTACGCGTTGCGCCAAGGTTTGGCCAGCGGGCACAAACACCTGCGCGCGCTGCGGCAGCACCATCGTGGCGCGTGATACCAAAAGCCTGCAACGGGTCTGGGCGCTGTGGCTGATGGGGCTGATGTGTTACGTGCCCGCAAATGTCTACCCGATGCTTCAGACCCGCACCCTTTTGAGTGTACAGGAAGACACCATTGTTGGCGGCGCGATTGAGCTTGTGCATCACGGCGCGGTCGGCATTGCGATCATCATTCTGGTCGCCAGTGTGGTCATCCCGATTGCCAAATTCATGTCCATCGCCTTTCTGGCCATTTCGGTCACCCGCCCCTCTGCTGTCTCAAAACATCAGCGTCAGCGCCTTTACGAGGTGGTTGAATATATCGGCCGCTGGTCGATGATTGATATCTTCGTGGTTGCGATTATGTCGTCGCTGGTGCAGTTGAACACTTTGGCGGCCATCAATCCCGGCCGCGCGAGCCTGTTTTTCACCCTGTCGGTGATATTCACAATGCTCTCTGCCCAGGCCTTTGACAGCCGGATGATCTGGGATGTGCAGGCCAAACCCGAAGGACCCTCTGCCAATGACTGAGACCCCTCCCCCTGTCAGCATCGAGAATGTGCGCAAATCCCTGCTTGGGCGCGTTTCGATGGTCTGGGCGATCCCGTTTCTGGCACTGGCGATTGCGCTTTTCGTGGCCTGGCAGGCCTATAGCGCGCGTGGCCCGCTGATCGAGATCGAATTCGCCGATGGCGCCGGCATCGCCAAGCGCCAGACCGAGCTGCGCTATCGCGATGTAAGCGTCGGGCTGGTTGAGGATGTCACCTTTACCCCCGGCCTTGGGTCGGTGGTGGCGCATGTGCGCCTGGACAAGGACGTGGCCCCTTATATCGATGCGGCCTCGACCTTTTGGGTGGTGCAGCCGGAATTGACCACGCGCGGGATCAGCGGCCTCGATACGGTGCTGTCGGGCGTTTATATCGAAGGGTCATGGGATAGCACCATCGGGCCCGCGCGGACCCGCTTCAAGGGTGCGGTCGAGGCGCCGCTGTTTCAATCCGGCCAGAAGGGGCTGCAACTCGCGCTGCGCACCACGCCGGGCGGCACCATGACCGACAATAGCCCGATCCTGTTTCGCGGCATCGAGGTGGGCCGCGTCGGCAAGGCGCGAATTTCGAAACAGGGCAGTTTCGCGATTGCCGAGGCCATCATCTATCAAGACTACAGCCACCTGATTTCGCCCTCGACGCGGTTCTGGGAAACCTCTGGCTTTACCTTTTCGGTGGGCCCGACTGGTGCCGAGATCGACTTTTCTTCCTTCGCCACGCTGGTCGGCGGGGGGCTGACCTTTGACACTTTCGTGTCGGGGGGCGATCCGGTTGGCGATGGCACCGTATTCGAGGTGTTTGGCGACGAACCCTCGGCGCGCAACAGCCTGTTCAACGCGTCCGAGGTTGAAACCCTTGAAATGCGCGTGGTGTTTGACAGCAATATTGCCGGCCTTGCCGTCGATGCCCCGGTCGAACTGAGCGGCCTCAAGATCGGCAAGGTACAAAGCGTCTCGGGCGTGATTGATGCCGATGAATTTGGCGATAACCGTGTGCGCCTGAATGTTGTTCTGTCGATCCAGCCCGCCCGCCTTGGCCTTCAGGATGAGGTGAGCCCCGAAGCGGCGCTAAAGTTCCTCACCGACCGGATCGAAGAGGGTCTGCGCGCGCGCCTTGCCTCGGCCAGCCTGCTGACCGGGGGGCTCAAGGTCGAGCTGATACAGGTCGATGATGCGCCCCGCGTGGTGGTGCACACCGGCGAGGGTATC
>CBDTZA010000466.1:0-2149 GCA_965364785.1 uncultured Roseovarius sp.
GATGACAAAGCGGTTGTCGTAAAGCGACGCATGGCCCGATGCCTCTGTGATCGGTGGCACCTGTTTCAGAAAGCGGGCTTGCAGGCCTTTAAAATCGAACCCCAAAAACACGTCGGGGCGATTGTTTGGCGTCGCGCGCAAGGCAAGCTGAATATTCTGAAGCTCCGCCTTTTGCACATTTTCGGCAATCCAGTCCCGCGTCTTGGGCTTGACCGCCAGCGGCCATAATTCCAAAAGCCGCTCCGGCGAAAGCGCGCCCATCCGACCATTCAGCGCCACATCCCAGCCATCCGATTTGCCACGCACGACGCCATCAAGCACGAAATGCTGGCCCTGATCATCAAAGCTCAACTCGCCCACCGACAGCACGAAAGGATCAAGCTGAAGCCGGATATCCGCGGCCGCCCGGTCAAGAAGAATCGGCTCGGGATAGAAATCCGCCGGATCGGCGTGGATGTCGGTGACCCGGATCTGCGCTTGCAATTCGCGCGGCCAGCCGTTTTCCATCCCACCCAGAACGGCGGTGCCTTCAACGCGCGCCGAGACCCATTTGCTATCGACCGACAATTCCGAAAAGCGGATTTCATTGGTTTTCGGATCATAGGTGAAATAGCTGCGCGCCGATGTAAACGCGATCGGTGCCGTGGCCGGGGTGGGTTGCAGAACGCCGGCGCCAATCTGAAGTGTCGCACTTAGTGGCCCCAAGCGCCCCTCGCCATCCACCGAGGCCCGAAGCGCGCCCGAAATCGGCGCATCGAGCGCATCAAGCCAGACCAGTGCCGGCGATTGCCCGGAAATGTCGCCCGACGGCATATCGCCGAACTTCACGCCAAACTCGGCCTCTCTGCGACCGATTTCACCGTTATAACTAACCTCAAGGGTGGTGGCATAATCGCGTGCGCCGAGCAGGGCGACATCGCCGCGAATGCCGATCTGCGCGCCCTCGCGCGTCAGCACCACGCGCCCGCCATCCGCACTCCAGGCGCGGTCCGCCCGCGCATCCTCATAGCGCAGCGTCAGGTTGCCGGCCTCGATCCGGCTCAGGGCGGCGAATTGCGGGCGGGTAAAGATCGCGGCGATCTGATCGGTCAGATTGGCAAATCCGGTGCCCTCCCGCCCGGTCGCGCCCAGCCCCTCAAGCGCAATGGAAAATTCACCATCGGCCCGACGCCGCAGGATCAGGCGCAAGCCCGACAGGCGGATCGACGAGGCCTGAACCTTGCCCTCAAGGATCGGGGTGGGGGCCACGGTGATTTCCAGCTCGGACAGATTGGCGACCTGCCCGCCATCGCCGCCCGACAGCGCCACATCGCGCAGCAACAGCCGCGGCACCAGATCGTCATTGACCACCATCGACATATCGCCAAAGGCAAGGTGAAAGCCCGGCAGATCGGCATTGATGCGCTGTGCAATCCGCTGATGCAGCCAGTCAGGCGCCGTAAGCCGCGTGCCAATCGCCAGCATCGCCGCAATTGCCCCTGTGACAACCAGAACGCAGACACACAAAAACAGGCCCAGCCCAAATCGCCTAAGCCGCCCTTTTCGCGTGACTTGCTTGTCTTTATTGCTCATCTGTTCCGATTGGGTGGCTTTGCGCCGCCGTTTGCTGCCTCTTGCCTTTATTCTCGCCTGTTGAGTCCTAATATGGAACTCACAATCTCACATCACAAGGAGCACCCATGCCCGACACATCCGATATCGCCCCCGATTTCACCCTGCCGCGCGATGGTGGCGACACCCTTACTCTGTCGGGCCTGCGCCCCAAAGCGGTGGTTTTGTTCTTTTATCCGCGTGACAATACCTCGGGGTGCACCAAAGAGGCGGTCGCCTTTTCCAGCCTTAGCGACGAATTTGACGCCGCTGGCGCCACCATAGTGGGCCTCTCCAAAGATAGCGTTGCCAGTCACGACAAGTTCCGCGACAAACAGGGGCTGAGCGTGCCGCTGGTCTCAGACGCCGATAGCGAGACCTGCGAAGCCTATGGCGTTTGGAAGGAAAAAAGCATGTACGGCAAGACATTCTTTGGCATCGAACGCTCGACCTTCCTGATTGACGGCAAAGGCCGCATCGCGCGGGTCTGGCGCAAGGTCAAGGTGCCGGGCCATGTCGAAGAGGTGCTTGAGGCCGTGAAATCGCTGTGAGCGGGCAA
>CBDTZA010000467.1:0-2149 GCA_965364785.1 uncultured Roseovarius sp.
TGGCCCTTGAGGGCGGTTTCGATCTTTGCAAGCGTGGCCGCGACATCCCCGTATGGGCACATCAGCAGCAATTCATCCGGCGACATCCAGAGCGCGGCAGTGTCCTTACCGCTCAGCGCCTTACGCTGGCCGGGCACAGCGAGACCGGTGGCCGCCTTGACGGCCGCCTTGATCTCTTTGCTGGCCAGATTACCGCGCAGGGTGATCATGCCGTGCAGGCCCTGATCCTCAATCCGGGCAAACCCATCATAGCTGGCCCCGGCCAATGCGCTGACTGCGTTAGACATTCTGCTTCTCCCCGTCCTTGTCGAAAAAGATCGGATCGACGATCTTTGCCTTGACGATACCGCCATTTATCTTGGGAAACTCGATCACATCGCCCATCCGGTCCGGCCCATCAAGCACCAACCCCATGGCAATTCCGCGCGTGAGCGTTGGCGAATAATAGGTCGAGGTGACGCGGCCTTGGGTTTTCCGCTGGCCATTGGCATTTTGCCCCGCGGCCGTCGCATAGGCGCCATCGGGCAGAACCGAGCCATCGAGCGTTTCCAACCCGACCAGTTTCCAGCGCTTGGGATCGGCCATATGGCTGCGCTCCTGGGCGCGCTTGCCAAGATAGTCGTCCTTCTTCTTGGAAATCGCCCATTGCATGTTGAGGTCCTGCGGGATCACCGTGCCATCGGTTTCATCGCCGATCATGATAAAGCCCTTTTCGGCGCGCATCACATGCAGGCCCTCGGTGCCATAGGGCATCACGCCAAATTCGGCGCCGGCCTCTTGCAGAGCATCCCAAAGCGCGCGACCTTGCGAGGCCGGCACAGCAATTTCATAGCTCAGCTCGCCCGAGAACGAGATCCGGTAAGCGCGCGCAGGCATGCCCGACAGCGTCAGATCCTTCCAGCCCATAAAGCTAAGGCCGTCGGCGCTCAGGTCATCCTCGGTCAGCTTTTCAAGAACCGTGCGGGCCTTGGGGCCGACCACGGCCACTTGCGCATATTGCTCGGTCACATTGGCGGTATAGACCTTCCAATCCCACCATTCGCATTGCAGCCAGTCTTCCATGTGACCATGGATCGACTCGGCGCCGCCAGTGGTGGTGTGGCACAGGAACGTATCGTCGTCGATGCGCGCAACCACGCCGTCATCCATCAAAAAGCCGTTCTCGTTGCACATCAGACCATAGCGACAGCGCCCCGGTTTCAGGGTGCTCATCATATTGGTGTAGAGCATGTCGAGAAACTTGCCCGCATCGGGGCCCTTGACGATGATCTTGCCAAGGGTCGAGGCATCAAGCAGGCCCAAATGCCCACGGGTCTGCTTGATCTCGCGGCTGACCGCGTCGCGGTGGCTTTCCTCGCCCCGCGGATAGCAATAGGGCCGACGCCATTGGCCGACCGGTTCCCAATGGGCGCCGTTGTCTTCGTGCCAGTCATGGATCGGGGTTTTGCGCAGCGGCTGGAATATCTCATCGCGCGCTTCGCCACCGATGGCCGCCAGAGAAATCGGCGTATAGGGCGGGCGGAACGTGGTTGTTCCGGTCTGCGGGATCGGCTGATTCAGCGCATCCGACAGAATGGCCAGTCCGTTGATATTACTCAACTTCCCCTGATCCGTCGCCATACCAAGCGTGGTGTAACGCTTGGCGTGCTCAACGCTCTCAAAGCCTTCGCGCGCAGCGAGTTGCACATCCGACACCTTGACGTCGTTCTGATAATCCAGCCAGGCCTTCATCCGCAGATTGATGCCGGCACCCTGCGGCATAAGCCAGACCGGCATAAGCGGCGCTTCATCACTCGGCGAGCCTTGTGGCGCGGCAGCGCTTTTCGGCTTGTGCCCGGTGGCAGTGGCCGCGGCCTTGCCCGCCGCGTCGGCGTCGGCAAGGGTGGTGGCCAGATCACCCGCGCCATTGGCCGCACCCGCGACAAGGACAAAGCCTTCGCCATGCGCGCCGGTGGGTGGCTTGGTTGGATCAGGGCGGAAATGGGCGCGCTCGGCGTCCCAGATCAGCTTGCCTCCGCAATGCGACCAGAGGTGAACCACCGGCGACCAGCCGCCCGACATGGCGACCGCGTCGCAGTTGATTTCTTCCAGAACCGCGCCTTCGCCAGCCTGTGCGCAGATCGCCACGCTGGTGACCCGCTTGCCACCC
>CBDTZA010000468.1:0-2146 GCA_965364785.1 uncultured Roseovarius sp.
GTGACATAGGCATAGATGCCCTGACCCTTGATGGCATGCGGGTAACCGACCACGGCGGCCTCTGCCACTTGGGCGTGGGCGACCAAAGCGCTCTCGACTTCGGCGGTGCCCATGCGGTGACCCGAGACGTTGATCACATCGTCAACCCGGCCAGTGATCCAGTAATAGCCATCGGCGTCGCGCCGACAGCCATCGCCGGTGAAATAGTAACCTTTGTAATCCGAGAAATAGGTTTTCTCGAACCGCTCGTGATCGCCGTAGACCGTGCGCATCTGGCCGGGCCAGCTGTCTTTGATGCACAGCACGCCTTCGGCCTCGGTTGTGGTGATTTCGGCGCCCGATGTCGGGTCAAGAATGACCGGCTGAACCCCAAAGAACGGCAGGGTGCAAGAGCCGGGCTTGGTCGCGGTGGCACCGGGCAGGGGGGTCATCAAATGGCCACCGGTTTCGGTTTGCCACCAGGTGTCGACGATCGGGCATTTGCCCTTGCCGACAACGTCATTGTACCAATTCCAGGCCTCGGGATTGATCGGCTCGCCCACGGTGCCAAGCACCTTGAGGTCCGACAGATCACATTTTTCGACAAAGGCATTGCCCTGACCCATCAGCGCGCGCAGCGCGGTGGGCGCGGTGTAGAACTGGTTGACCTTGTGCTTTTCGCAAACCTGCCAGAAACGACTGGCATCGGGATATGTGGGCACGCCCTCAAACATCAGCGTGGTCGCGCCATTGGCCAGCGGGCCATAGATGATATAGCTGTGCCCGGTGACCCAGCCCACGTCAGCGGTACACCAGAAAACATCGCCGGGGTGGTAATCAAACACCAGTTCCTGGGTCATCGCGGCATAGACGAGGTAACCGCCCGAGGTATGAACAACGCCCTTGGGCTGACCGGTGGAACCCGACGTGTAGAGAACGAACAGCGGGTCTTCGGCGTTCATCTCTTCGGGCGCGCAGTCGGTCGAGGCGGCAGCCATCAGCGCGGTGCAGTCATAATCGCGGTTCGTCCAGGTGGTCTGACCACCGGTGCGTTTGACCACGAGGTTCTTCACCCGGTCGTCGCAATGCAAAAGGGCGGCATCGGTGTTGGACTTGAGCGCCGTCTTGCGGCCACCACGCGGGGCCTCATCGGCGGTGATCACAACCTTGGCGTCACAACCATTGATCCGCGAACCAAGCGCGTCGGGCGAGAAGCCGGCGAACACGATTGAATGGATCGCACCGATGCGCGCACAGGCCAGCATGGCATAGGCGGCCTCGGGGATCATCGGCAGATAAAGAACAACCCGGTCGCCGCGTGTGACGCCAAGATCCTTGAGGACATTGGCCATGCGGCAGGTGTTGTCGTGCAATTGCTGATAGGTGATGTGCTGGGCGGCCTCGTTTGGATCGTCAGGCTCCCAGATGATCGCGGTCTGATCGGCGCGGGTCGCCAGATGCCGGTCGATACAATTGGCCGCAACGTTCAGCGTGCCGTCAGAGTACCAGTTGATCGAGACCTTGCCGAGATCAAAGCTGACATCCTTGACCTTTGTGAATGGCTTGATCCAGTCGATGCGCTTGCCATGCTCGCCCCAGAACGCCACCGGGTCGTTGATCGAGGCGGCATACATATCGGTGTATTTCGCGGCGTCGATATGGGCGTTGGCCGTAAATTCGGCAGAGGGGGGATAGGTTTTATCAGACATGTCGGACCTTTTTCGTTGGGGGCGATGACAAACAGAGGCCCGCCCCCAAGAAAAAGCGATATGGGGTGGGCGATCCTGTTCAGATCGCGAGATACTCGGAGCGCAGTTCTTTATTTTCAAGAACCTCGGTGGCAGTGCCGTCAAAGACGATGCTGCCAGTGTCGAGAATGACAGCCCTGTCAGCAAGTTCAAGGGCGCGCACCGCGTTTTGTTCGACGATCACCGTGGTGATGCCCTGCTCTTTGATGATGCGCAGGGTTTTCTCGATCTCGTCCACGATCACCGGGGCAAGCCCTTCATAAGGCTCATCAAGCAGCAGAACCTTGAGGTCACGCGCAAGCGCGCGGGCCACGGCCAGCATCTGTTGCTCGCCACCCGAAAGGGTCACGCCCTCTTGCTTGCGCCGCTCCGCGAGACGCGGGAAGAGATCATAGAGGCGCTCAAGCGACCAGCCGATG
>CBDTZA010000469.1:0-2144 GCA_965364785.1 uncultured Roseovarius sp.
TGCTCGACCGAGGTATTGGCCGAGGCCGCATAAAGGATCATCGGGATCGACGGCGGGATAATAATCGCCAGCGAGGCCGAGGATGATGTGACCGCCGCCGAAAGTTCCTTGGAATAGCCGCGCTTTTTCATCTGCGGGATCAGGATCGACCCCATGGCGGCCACATCGGCCACCGCAGAGCCCGAGATTTCGGCAAAGAACAGCGACACGCCGATGTTGACCATCGCCAGACCGCCGCGCACGAAGCCGACAATTGCCGAGACAAAGTTGATAAGCCGATCGGTGATACCGCCCGCATTCATGATCGCGCCGGCCAGCACGAACATCGGAATGGCAATCAGCGAAAACTTGGTCGATCCGTCATACATATCAAGCGCGATGGTCACCAGGCTATCGGGCCCTTCCGTCACCAACAGGCCCAGCACACCGGACAGGGCAAGCGCCACCGCGATTGGCACATTGATGCAGATCATCGCCACCAGGGCTATAAAAATGGCCAGCATAAGCATCAGGTGCGATCCTTGTTCTTGTGAAGTTCGGTCTCGACCTCTTCTTCGATTTCCGCATATTCAAGCGAGATGCCCTGCGCGGTTTTTGCCCAGTAATCCGGCAGGCTTAGCAATTGGCCGATGATAAAGAGAATGGCCCCAAGCGGAATTATCGATTGGGTGAATTGCACCGGCACCCAGGTCAGCGACACAAGCATGTCGCCCTCAAGCACCTCAAGCACCTGAAAACCGGCCCGTGCCATCATCATGAAGAACAACAACACGAGGCCCTCGCCCAGCAACATCGCGACAAGCCGCACATTTGGCGGCAGGGCAAGCAAGACGGTATCAAACCCGATATGGCGACGATGAAGCGCGGCAAGCGCCGAGCCGTAATAGGTGATCCACGCCAGCATGATCGCGGCAACCTCGTCATACCACGAAAAGCTCTGCCCCATGAGGCGGGCCAGAACGGCGATGATCACAATCGCGGTCAGACCGACCATCAACAGGATCGTGATGCTTTCAAGTATACGGCTGAGGATACGGTTGGCGCGTGACAGAGCAGTCATGTGGGCCTTCTTTTACATGCATCGGAACAGACCCTGCCCGATTGGGCGCGACAGGATGTTCCGGGGGTGTCTGATCTTTGGAAACAGAGGTCCGGCGGCCCGCAACCGGGCCGCCAAAAATCGCAAGGTTCGGCTTAGCTCGACTGAGCGAGGCCCATGACTGTGTCGATCAGCTCCTGACCGCCTTCAACCTCGGCGGCAAAGCCTTCATAGATCGGCTTGGAGGCTTCGATAAACGCGGCCTTGTCGGCCTCGTTCACCTCAACACCGGCGTCTTTGATCACCGCCAAAAGCTCGGTTTCCAGCTGCGCCGCCTTTTCATAAGTAAAGGTCTGGGTGTCGCTTGCGCACTCGGTCAGCATCGCCTGAACATCGGCGGATTGCTTGGCGAAAGTCTTGGACGAGGTCAGAATATACGCAGGCGTATAGACATGGCCGGTGATCGAGAGGTACTTTTGCACCTCCTGAAACTTGGCCGACGCGATTTGCGCATAGGGGTTTTCCTGGCCATCAATCACGCCGGTTTGCAGCGCGGTAAAGACGTCGGAAAAGGACATCGGCGTGGGGTTCGCACCATATTGCTGGAACATCTTCACACGCCACGCCCCGTTTGGTGTGCGAAGCTTGATGCCTTGCAGGTCCTCGGGCTTGTTGATCGGGCGGATGTTGTTGGTGATGTGGCGAAAGCCGTTCTCGGCCAGACCGACAATGTGATACCCATTGTCATTCGCTGCGGCCTGAAACTGATCCATCATCGCGCCTTGCACGCGGCGCATATGGTCGCGGTCCTTGATGATATAGGGCATTTCAAACACGCCGAACACATCGCTAACCGACGACATCACCGAAGATGGCAGCGCAAAATCAACCTGCCCCAGCTTGAGCTTTTGCAAAAGCTCTTTATCCTTGCCAAGCTGCGACGAACCAAAGGTCTGAACCTCAATCGTACCGCCGGATTTGTCGCCAACGCAGGCGGCGAAATTGTTGACCGTCGCCTCGAACAGCGAGCCGGGCGCGCCGACATGGCCGAATTTCATGGTGACGTCAGCGGCCAGTGCCGGCATGGCAATCATCGAGGCCACAG
>CBDTZA010000470.1:0-2143 GCA_965364785.1 uncultured Roseovarius sp.
GCGCGGGTCTTTTCGTACATCTCGGTGATGCCATCGCCCTGCGCCAGCTTGGCGCGGTGGCCATAGCGCACCCCGTCATAACGCGCGAGGTTGCTTGAGGCCTCGGCCGGCGCGATGACGTAATAGGCCGGCAGCGCGTATTTGGTATGCGGCAGGCTGATGTCGCGGATCTCAGCACCTGCGTCTTTCAGCATTGCGGTGCCATCGGCCCAAAGCTGTTCGATCTCGGCGGGCATGCCCTCCATCCGGTATTCTTTGGGAATGCCGATGACCTTGCCCTTGATATCATCGGTCAACGCGGCCTCGAAATCGGGCACGGGAAAATCGACGCTGGTCGAATCCTTGGGGTCATGGCTGCACATAGCCTGCAACATGATCGCCGCGTCGCGCACGGATTTAGTCATTGGCCCGGCCTGATCGAGCGAGCTGGCAAAGGCCACAACGCCCCAGCGGGAACAGCGCCCATAGGTGGGCTTGATGCCGGTGATGCCGGTAAAGGCCGCAGGCTGGCGGATGGATCCGCCGGTATCGGTGCCGGTCGCGGCCAGACACAAATCCGCCGCCACGGCCGAAGCCGAGCCGCCGGACGAGCCGCCGGGGGTCAGGGCGGTGTCGTCATTGCCGCGCCGCCAGGGGTTGACCGCATTGCCATAGACCGAGGTCTCATTCGACGAGCCCATGGCAAATTCGTCCATGTTGAGCTTGCCCAGCATCACCGCGCCCGCATCAAACAGGTTCTGGGTGACGGTCGATTCGTACTCGGGCTTGAACCCTTGCAATATGCGGCTTCCGGCCTGGCTCGGCACGCCTTTGGTGCAAAACAGGTCTTTGATCCCCAGCGGGATGCCGCACATCGCCGGGGCATCGCCCGCCTTGATCCGGGTATCGGCGGCGCGGGCCTGATCGCGGGCGAGATCGGGGGTGTGATGCACAAAAGCGTTGAGCGCGCCGGCACCCTCGATCTGGGTCAGGCAGGCCTCGGTCAGCTCAAGGGCTGTCACATCGCCCTTGCGCAACGCATCGCGGGCCTCGGCAATCGTGAGTTTGTTAAGATCGGTCATTATTCCACCACCTTCGGCACGGCAAAAAAGCCCTCGCGCGCATCGGGTGCGTTCGAGAGGATTTTGTCCTGCTGATTGCCATCCGTGACCACATCCTCGCGCCGTTTAAGACGCATCGGCGTGACGCTGGTCATCGGCTCGATGCCGGTCACATCCACCTCGTTGAGTTGTTCGATGAACCCAAGGATGGTGTTGAATTCCTCGGCCAGCGCAGGCAGCGCGTCTTGATCCACACGGATGCGGGCCAGCTTGGCCACTTTGGCGGCGGTCTCTCGGTCGATCGACATGGGTCTCTCCGGTAATCGTGTTGCCCATGCGTTTAGCGCCCGGTGCAATTGGGCGCAAGCATCTGAGCGCGCCAAAACCCGAAGGCTGCGCAAGGATTGCCCGGAATTGCACCGCTTGGCCCTTTCCTATGGCGCAAGTCTTGCTAGTCTTTGGGCAACTGGAAAAAGGATGAGTAGAATGAAAATCACCTGGCTTGGGCATTCATCGTTTCGGATCGAGATCGGCGGACAGGTTTTGCTGATTGATCCCTGGCTGAACGGCAACCCGATGTTGCCCGAGGACAGCCACGCAGCGGCTACCGAAGGGGCGACGCATATCCTGCTGACCCATGCGCATTTTGACCATGTGGCGGATGTTCTGCCGCTGGCGCGCAAGCAGGGCCTGACGGTGGTCGGGCAATATGACCTCATGGCCCATTGGGAAGCCACGGAAAAGATCGAAGTTGTCGGCTTTAACAAGGGCGGCACGATTGATCTTGGCGGAGTCAAGGTGACGATGGTGCATGCCACCCATTCGACCAGCTTTGCCTCCGATGACGGCCCGCAGGTGCCCGGCACCGAATGCGGCTATATGATCGCGGGCGAGGATCATGTGATCTATGTCTCGGGCGATACAGATGTGATGGCCGATATGGGCGTATTCAACGACCTGCACCAACCCGATATCGGAATTTTGTGCGCGGGCGGGCATTTCACCATGGATATGCGGCGCGCGGGTTATGCGGCGAAAAAGTTCTTTGATTTCAAAACCGTGATCCCCTGTCATTACCGCACCTTCCCGATTTTGGAACAATC
>CBDTZA010000471.1:0-2139 GCA_965364785.1 uncultured Roseovarius sp.
CATTGCGGAATTCATTGATCGGCACCTGATCCTTGTCGCGGCCTTTTTTGCGGTACTGCTCTTCGATCTTCCACTCGATCGGCAGGCCGTGACAATCCCAGCCGGGGATATAGCGCGCATCGCGGCCCATCATCTGTTGGCTGCGCACCACCATATCCTTGAGGATTTTATTGAGCGCGTGCCCGATATGCAGGTGGCCGTTGGCGTAAGGGGGGCCATCATGCAGGGTAAAGGGCTTGCGATCACCGTCTGTCACGGCCTTGTCGCGCAGGCGGTCATAGACGCCCAGCCGTGCCCAACGATCAAGCCATTCCGGCTCGCGTTTGGGCAGGCCCGCGCGCATCGGGAAATCGGTTTCGGGCAGGTTCAGCGTGGCTTTGTAATCAGGCGTCTGGGTGGTGTCGGCGCACATTGCGGGCGTCCTTTATCACTGGTCTTGCATCAATTCGGATGAGGGGCGGCGCGCTTGGTCATACGCCTTGTCCCGGCGGCTCGATCTGATCAGAGCGCCGGGCATGTAATTCGAGTAATGATCGCTGTGCGGGTCATCATGCCCGCCTTATAGGCCGCGGTGCCGGCCCCGTCCAGAGGGGGGATTGCCATGAGGGCGCAGGCGCGCCACATAAGGGATATGACAAACGCCCTGCCCCCAAGGTTTCCCATCACCCGCCCCGAGATCGAGCATGTCGTGGCGACGTTTTATGCCGCCGCGCGCGAGCATCCCGGTCTTGGGCCGGTGTTTGCCGCGCATGTCACCGACTGGCCCGCGCACGAGGCGCGCGTTGCCGATTTCTGGGCCAATTCCATTCTGCACGAGCGGGTCTATGACGGCAGCCCGATGGCGGCCCATGTCAAGGCGCGCAACGTCCAGCCGGGGATGTTCTCGACCTGGCTGGCGCTGTTTGACCGCACGCTTGAGCGCGAATTGACACCAGATCAGGCGGCGGCCTGGTCGGCGCTTGCGCACCGTATCGGGCGGTCGTTGCGCGCGGGCGTGGTCGATCGCACCACCCTGCCCGGCGGCATCCCCAAGCTGCGCTAGGCCGAAGGGTCTGCCATGTGGCGCGCGATGCGTTGATTGAGCCAGGCAAGCCCAGCCAGCGACAGGCCCAGCCCAAGGAATGACGCCACCCGCACAAGCCCTGACAGGCCCGACATATCGACCAGAAACACCTTGGCCACAGTGAGCGCGACCCCGGCCATGGCAAGGCGGCGCAGGGTCTCGGATCGGCGCAGCAACGCCAGCAAGAGCAACACACCCGACACCGCAATCAGGGCAAGGGTATAGCTGTACAGCTCGCCATCGCTGACCCCCGGCACCGACAAATCACGCCCCTGCCACAAGCGGCGGATTTCAAGCGCGCCGTACCAGGCGGCATAGGCCGAGGCGAGCACCACAAAGACCCGCCGCAACAGGCGCGGCAGATGCCCAAGCTTCCACGCCGCCACAGCAAAGACCAAGGCAACCGGCAGGTATGCGGCGGCAAGACTGTCGAAAATCACCGGGCCGGTGACCCATTCCTTGCGCCACATGAAGGGCATCACCGGGTTGGTCATCACCGCCTGCGCGACCAGCAACAGCGCGCCAATCGCGCCCATCACCAGTGCCAGTGTGATGCGGAATGCGCGCAATAGTCGGCCACCGACCTGAAGGCGGTAAAGCTGGGTCATCGCGGTGATCAGCCAGACACTCGCCATCAGGCCAAGCCCCGCATGCCCCATCGCACCAACGCCGCCAAGCCAGCGTTGCAGCAGAACGCTCGCGAAAATCGCCGCGATGCTCCAGATCGCGCTTTCAATGACAACCCGCGTAGCGCCATTCGCACGCGGCGCCATCCCCCACCAGGCGCCCGCCAGCAGGGCCAAGGGCCCGGCATGCGACAGGATCACATCGGTCAGGTTGGCAGTGTTCACCGCCCACATCACGCCCGGATCAAGCACAAGGCGATAGCCGATCACGGCGATGCCAAGCTGTGCGATCCCGCCCAAAAGCGGCAGATCAAAGCGCCGGTCAATCAGCGCCGTCACAAGCACCATCACCGCCAGCGCAAGCGTGAGCGCCGCCGCGCTCAGCATGACAAAAAGCGCCAGCGAGATAAGGACAATCGCGGCCCCCGCAAACAGAGCGGCGTGCAACCG
>CBDTZA010000472.1:0-2132 GCA_965364785.1 uncultured Roseovarius sp.
AAAGATGAAAAAGATGAAAAAAATCGAATTAAACGGGCTTGCCATTGCCAATGATCAGCCTCTGGCGCTGATTTCCGGCCCCTGTCAGCTTGAATCGGCCGACCACGCCCAGATGATCGCAGGCACCCTGCAAGAGGCCTGCGCCGCCTTTGGTGCGCAGCTGATCTTCAAGGGCAGCTTTGACAAGGCCAACCGCACCTCGCTTTCGGGCAAGCGCGGGCTTGGCGTGGACGAGGGCCTTAAGGTGCTGCAATCGGTCAAGGACGCGCTTGGTGTGCCGGTGCTGACCGACATTCACCTGCCCGATCAATGCGCCCTCGTGGCCGAGGTCGTCGATGTTCTGCAAATCCCCGCGTTTCTCTGCCGCCAGACCGATCTGTTGATCGCAGCGGGCGAAACCGGCGCGGTGATAAACGTCAAAAAGGGCCAGTTTCTGGCGCCTTGGGACATGCCCAACGTGGTGTCCAAGATCGAGAGCACCGGCAACACCCGGATCATGCTGACCGAACGCGGCACCTCTTTTGGCTACAACACCCTTGTGACCGATATGCGTGGCTTGCCGCAAATGGCCGCCACCGGCTATCCGGTGGTAATGGATGCCACCCATTCGGTCCAACAACCCGGCGGCAAGGGCAATAGCTCGGGTGGACAGCGCGAATTCGCGCCCGTCATGGCGCGGGCCGCTGTTTCGCTTGGCATTGCAGCGGTCTTTATCGAGACCCACGAAGACCCGGACACCGCGCCCTCGGATGGCCCCAACATGATCCCGCTGGCGCAAATGCCCGCGCTGATCAGCACGCTGATGCAATTTGACCGGTTGGCCAAGGCCAACCCAATTCACCTTTGAGCGACAGAGAGAGTGCCGTGATCAAACCAAGGCCCGACGTCACCCCCAACACCTGGGAATTCCTGCGCGATGCGATGATTGTTCCCACGGGATTTCGCGAATATGACGCCCGCTGGAAATATCCCGACCAGATCAACCTGCCGGGCATCACCGCGCTTGGTCTTGGCCTTGGCACCCAGATGCAGGCGCGCAGCATTGCGCCGGTCATCACCGTCGCCAACGACTATCGCGACTATTCTCTGTCGATCAAGAACGCGCTGATGCTTGGCCTGATGCAGGCCGGGATCACCGTCAAGGATATCGGCCCGGCGGTTAGCCCGATGGCCTATTTCTCACAGTTCCACCTTGATGTGCCCGCCGTGGCCATGGTCACCGCAAGCCATAATCCCAATGGCTGGACCGGGGTCAAGATGGGCTTTGAACGCCCGCTGACCCATGGCCCTGACGAGATGTCAGAACTGCGCGATATCGTGCTTGAGGGCCGCGGTGTGCCACGCCCCGGCGGCGCCTATGAGTTTGTCGATGGGGTGCGCGAGGCCTATCTTGACGACCTCGTCGGCGATTTCCGCATGACCCGCAAACTACGCGTCGTCTGCGCCACCGGCAATGGCACCGCATCGGCCTTTGCGCCTGAGCTGTTTGAACGCATCGGCGTGGAGGTGATCCCCAGCCATAACAGGCTCGATTATACCTTTCCGCATTACAATCCCAACCCCGAAGCGATGGAAATGCTGCATGACATGGCCGCCAGCGTGCGCGCCACTGGTGCCGATTTCGCGCTTGGCTTTGACGGCGACGGCGACCGCTGCGGCGTGGTGGATGACGAGGGCGAAGAAATCTTTGCCGACAAGGTGGGCGTTATCATGGCCCGCGACCTTAGCAAGATCTACCCCGGTGCCACCTTCGTGGCCGACGTGAAATCAACCGGCCTGTTTGCCTCTGATCCTGAGCTTATCAAGAACGGGGCCAAGGCGGATTACTGGAAAACCGGACATAGCCACATGAAACGCCGGGTCAAGGAACTTGGCGCTCTGGCGGGCTTTGAAAAATCCGGCCACTACTTTCTGGCAGCACCGATTGGCCGAGGCTATGATTGCGGCATGCGCGTTGCGGTGGAAATCTGCAAGCTGATGGATCGCAACCCGGATATGTCTATGTCCGACCTGCGCCGCGCCCTGCCGCAGACCTGGGCCACGCCCACCATGTCACCCTATTGCTCGGACACCGAAAAATACGCGGTGCTTGACCGGCTGGTCGCCAAACTGGTCGCCAAGCATGAGGCGGG
>CBDTZA010000473.1:0-2129 GCA_965364785.1 uncultured Roseovarius sp.
GTAGCGGTGGTAATATTCGCGCTCGGACGGGATAAACCCGCCATCCATCCGCTCTTTTTGCAGGCGCAGCATCATCACGACATCAACATCCTTAAGGCCTTCGCGCATGTCGTCATAGACCTCGACGCCGAACTCTTCCATCTGCGACGGCATCAGGGTCGGCGGCCCGATCAGACGCACCCGGTTCTCCATCTTGCCCAACAGCAAGAGGTTAGAGCGCGCCACACGCGAATGCGCAATATCGCCGCAAATCGCGATATTCAGGCGGTGCAGTCGCCCCTTGGCACGCCGGATCGTCAGCGCATCCAAAAGCGCCTGGGTCGGATGCTCATGCCGCCCGTCGCCCGCATTCAGCACCGCACAGCGCACCTTTTGCGCCAGCAAATCCACCGCACCGGAATGCGGATGCCGCACCACAAGCAAATCCGGATGCATCGCATTCAGCGTCATCGCCGTATCAATCAGCGTTTCACCCTTCTTGATGCTGCTGGCCTGCATCGCCATGTTCATAACATCCGCCCCAAGCCGCTTGCCCGCCAACTCAAAACTGGCCTGTGTGCGGGTGGAATTCTCAAAGAACATGTTAATCTGGGTGAGCCCCTTAAGGGCATCGCCATGCTTCACATCGCGCCGGTTCAGCGCCACATAATCATCCGCCAGATCCAGAATGGCGGTGATATCGGCAGGCGCCAGTGGCTCGATCCCCAGCAGGTGCGAGTGTGAAAAAGTCATGCCGCCTCCATTCCGATTTGCATTGCTTATAAAAACCGCGTGCCTCAGGGGCAAGGCAGGGCTTTCATCGTTCCATAAATACTCAAATTCCGCCGGTTTCAGACGCAGCGCTTTCGCGGCTTTCACGCGACGCCCGCCCGAGGTAGCTTGCAGGCATGGAATCAGTCCTCGGATATCATGACGCAAAGGCGCTTCTGGCGTGGCAAATCGAACTTGGCGCGACCGAGGCGATTGGCGACACGCCGGTCAACCGCTATGAGCTTCCGGAAAAATCCGCCAAACCGGCCACCGTTGCCGCCGCGGTGCGCGGTGCAGCGCCGCTTGCTGCGACACCCGAGCCAGAAATTGACGCCGTAGCGGTTGCCACATCCGCCGCCGCAAACGCAGGCTCGCTTGAGGGCCTGCAAGAGGCCCTGGCCGCTTTCCCGCATTGCGATTTGCAACGCGGCGCGCGCAATCTGGTGTTTTGCGACGGCGCGCCCGGCGCCCGCGTGATGATCATTGGTGAGGCGCCGGGCCGTGACGAGGATCGAGAAGGCCGCCCCTTTGTGGGCCGCGCGGGTCAGCTTCTGGACCGGATGTTCGCCGCCATCGGCCTTGGCCGCACGCCGGATCGCCCCGAAGACGGGATTTACATCACCAACGTCCTGCCCTGGCGCCCACCGCAAAACCGCGATCCCACCACAGAAGAGATCGCGATGATGCGCCCCTTTGTGGCCCGTCATGTCGAACTCGCCAATCCCGATCTGGTGGTGCTTATGGGCAATATAAGCTGTGATGCCGGTCTGCAAAAACGCGGCATCACCCGCCTGCGCGGCACCTGGACAACCGCCTATGGCAAACCGGCGCTGCCGATGGTTCACCCGGCCTATCTTTTGCGCACCCCTTCGGCCAAGCGCGAGGCATGGGCCGATCTGCTGTCGCTTCAGGCGCGGCTTCGGGGCGGGGCATGAAGATCCTCGCCGTTTGCGACCTGCACCTGGCACGCACCCGCGCCGCGATTGAGCGCATTCAGCCGCGCTATGCTTTTTGCGGCCCTATCCATGACAGCTGGGGCAGCAGCGGCCAGATCGGCGCCACGCAGGTGGTCAACCTTGACCCCACCGTCAATTGGTTTGAGATCGCCCCATGATCATCGACCCGATCGTTTTTTTGGCCTTCATCCCGGCGGGGCTTGCCCTCAACCTCACACCGGGGGCGGATATGATGTTTTGCCTCGGGCTTGGCCTGCGCTCTGGCCCACGTGCCGCGGTCGCGGCCAGTGCCGGCATTTCGGCGGGCGGGATGGTGCATATTACGCTGGCCGGGCTTGGCCTTGGGGCCATGGTCGCCGCTCTGCCCTGGCTGTTTGATGTGATCCGCTGGATCGGCGTGGCCTATCTTTTGTGGCTGGCGGT
>CBDTZA010000474.1:0-2127 GCA_965364785.1 uncultured Roseovarius sp.
AGGGTGGCGCATGTGGCCGAATGTCTGCCGGAAATCTGCACGCTCGATTGCGGCACGATGAATTTCGCCGAGGCCGATTATGTGATGACCAACACCCCCGGCATGCTTCAGGCAATGGGCCGGATGATGACCGAGCTTGGTGTAAAGCCCGAGATCGAGGCGTTTGATACCGGCCACCTCTGGTATGCCAAACAGCTTGTTGCGGATGGCATTCTTGAACCTGACGCGCTTGTTCAGCTTTGCATGGGGGTGCCATGGGGCGCGCCTGATGACCTCAACACCTTCATGGCGATGGTCAATAACGTGCCGGATAACTGGACCTTTTCCGCCTTTGGTCTTGGGCGCAACCAGATGCCCTATGTGGCGGCGAGCGTTCTGGCCGGGGGCAATGTGCGCGTCGGGCTTGAGGATAACCTGATGCTGGATCGCGGCGTTCTGGCCACCAACGCACAGTTGGTGGAACGCGCGGTCGGGATCATCGAGACCCTTGGCGCGCGGGTGATTGGCCCGCAAGAGGTGCGCGACAAGCTGCGCCTTAAAAAACAGGCCCCGCGCGGATGAGTCAGCGTGTTCTTATCACCGGCGGCGCGTCGGGGATTGGCCTTGGCCTTGCCAAGCGCTTTGCGGCGCGCGGTGACCGGGTGGCGATTTGTGACGCCGATGGCGAGGCCGTCGCACGCGTGAAGGCCAAGCACCCCGATTTTATCGCTGCTCAGGCAAATGTCAGCGACGAGGCCCAGATGGAGGCCTTTCTTGCGCATGTCGAAACGACATGGGGCGGGGTTGATGTGGTTTGCGCCAATGCCGGCACCGGCGGGCCTGCGGGGCGGATCGAGGATCTGGATTATGCCGCATGGCGCGCTTGTCTTGACGTGAACCTGTCGGGCACCTTCCTGACTTGCCGTTGGGCGGCGCGGGTGATGCGCGCGCAGGGCAGCGGATTGATCGTAATCACGACGTCGACGGCGGGGCTGTTTGGCTATCCCTTGCGGTCGCCCTATGCGGCGGCGAAATGGGGCCTGGTTGGTCTGACCAAGACGCTGGCGATGGAGCTTGGCCCGGTTGGCGTGCGCGTCAACGCGATTGCGCCCGGCGCGGTCGAAGGCGACCGGATGGACCGCGTCGTGGCGATGGAAGCCAAGGCGGGCGGCAAATCCGAAAACGAAGTGCGCGCGCAATATGTCAAAGGCGTCAGTCTGCGCTCTTGGGTCAATGTGGATGATCTGGCGGATATGGCCCTGTTTCTAGCCTCGCCTGCGGCCAGCAAAATCTCGGGGCAGATTCTGGCGGTGGACGGGCATACGGAAACCCTTGTGCCATGAGGGTTTGGTTCTCTCTGGCGCTTGTGGCTCTGGTATCGGCCTGCGCGGTGCCCGAGGCCCCGACCACGGGTTATCGCGATACCTCTGCGCCATTTTCGGCGACCACGCGCATTGGCGGCGGAAACCTTTTGGGGAAATGGGCCGTGCGCGCACATTTTCCAGGCGACGAAGATCTGTTTGCGGTTGAATTTGTTGAATGGACCAACGGGCCACCCGGTATGGACGCGATGCGACAGACCTGCGGAAAAGCCGGAGACTGCAAAAAAACGTTCGAATCCTGGGAGATGGATTCCACAGAGACATTCGTGACAAAGCTGACTAACGCCACCCGGGAACGCGCGCTATGGATGCTTTGGGTCGATGAGGGCTATCGCACGGCAGTTTTTGGCACGCCCGATGGGGCGCAAGCATGGATACTTGACCGGCACGCCAAGGGCGGCGCGGACCGGATCACGGCAGCCCGCGAAATTCTGGAATTCAACGGCTATGATATCGGCGCAATGATCCTGCGCTAAAAGGAGTGGAATGATGACGAAAACAGCAGCGATTATCGGCGGCGGCGTGATCGGCGGCGGATGGGCGGCGCGGTTCTTGCTCAATGGCTGGGATGTGCGGGTGTTTGACCCCGATCCAGAGGCCGAGCGCAAGATCAACGAGGTACTGGGCAATGCCCGCCACGCGTTGCCGATGCTTTATGACGTGGCCCTGCCGCGCGAGGGCCGCCTTAGCTTTCACCCCACCATGTCCGAAGCCGTGGCGGGAGCGTCATGGATTCAGGAAAGCGTGCCCGAGCGGCTGGAGCTCA
>CBDTZA010000475.1:0-2124 GCA_965364785.1 uncultured Roseovarius sp.
CGGGCGCCCCGGCCCCTCGCCGGTGATCGACATCAGCCCCGACATGCCCTGCGCAATAAGGTCAAAACCACCGCGCATCGCATAGGGGCCGGTTCGACCAAAGCCCGAAATCTCGCAATAGATCAGCCGCGGATTGATCGCGCGCAGGTCGTCATAACCAAGGCCCAGCCGCTCCATTGTGCCCATGCGATAGTTTTCGATCACCACGTCTGCCTCTTCCAGCAACCGATGCAGCGCCGCCAGCCCATCCGGTTGCTTGAGGTTAAGAGCGATGCCGCGCTTGTTGCGGTTCATCATCATATAGGCGGCCGATTCGCCCTCAATCGCCGGGGGCACAAAGCGGCGGCTGTCATCGCCGTCGGGCTTTTCCACCTTGATCACATCGGCCCCCATATCGGCCAGCATCAGGCCACAGACCGGCCCGGCCATGATATGCGCCAGTTCGATCACCTTCATGCCCACCAGCGGCCCGGTAGCCTGCGAGGTTATTTTCCCGTCCATTGCGGTGTCTCCTTGGCAAGAAACGCTTCCATCCCGTGGCGGAAATCGTCGCTCATGTAACACAGCTCGATCAGGTCTGCGTCCTCAACCGCGGCGGCGACCCCAATGCGGCGCATCGCCTCTTTGGTGGCGCGCAGGGTCAGCGGCGCCATCTCGCCAAGCGTCTGCGCCAAGCCTTTGGCGCGCGTCATAAGGGCGGCCTCATCGTCAAGTACCTCAGAGACAAGGCCACAGGCCTGCGCCTCGACCGCGCCCAAAAGCCGCGCGGTAAAGATCATCTCGCGCACGCGGCCCGCCCCCATCAACGCGGAAAGACGCGCCAGATTGGCCGCCGCAAGGCAATTGCCAAGGGTGCGTGCAATCGGAAAGCCGAACTTGAGGCTGGCACTGGCGATGCGGATATCACAGGCCGCCGCAATCGCCGCCCCGCCGCCAGTGCAGGCGCCGTTAATGGCCGCCACCGTGGGCAGCGGACAGCGTTCAACCGCCTCAAGAACTGCGCCGATCTTCGCCTCGTAATCAAGCGCATCTTGCGCGGTCTCAAAGGCGCGAAACTGGGTCATGTCGGTGCCCGCCGCAAAGGCCCGCCCACCGGCCCCCGACAGGACCACGGCGCGCAGGCTTCCATCGGTGGGCACCGTGCGACAGAGATCGGCCAGCCCTTCATACATCCCAAAGGTCAGCGCATTGCGCGCCTGAGGCCGGTTAAAGGTGATCCACAGCGTCGCGTCGCGGATTTCATGGATGAGTTCGGTCATATCGCCGCCTTATCTGTAGAAATATTCAACCAGGAAGAGCGGCACAGAGGGCACATAGGTGCACAGCATAAGCACCGCGAATAGCACCATCACGAACCAGATATTGACCTTGGACACTTCCCAGATATTGGCCCGCGCCACCGCACAAGCGGTGATCAGAACCGACGCCACCGGCGGGGTCTGTTGACCGATGGCAAGGTTAAGCGTGACCACAAGCCCGAAATGCACCGGGTCAATACCGGCGGCGGTGATCAGCGGGATAACAATCGGCACCACAAGGATGATCGCCGCAGCAGAGTGCAGGAAAAACCCGATGATCAGGAAGAAAAAGTTGAGGATCAGAAGGATCGCCCATTGCTTGTCAGTGATCGACAGGATGCCATTGGCAAGCTCCTGCGGAATCTGGGCGCGGGTCAGGAACCCGCCCATCAGAACCGAGGCCGCGACCAGCAGCATCACAACTGCGGTCTGCATACCCCCGTCAAGCATGGCGCGGCGCAAATGGCCAAGATCAAGGTTGCGATACCAGGCCGACACCGCAAGTGCGGCAATCACCGCAAGGCCCGCCCCCTCGGTCGCGGTGACATAGCCGCCAAAGATGCCACCCAGAATAATCACCGGAAGGCTAAAGGCCGGAAGTGCATCGACAAAGGTCTCGCGCACGCGCGGCATGTTAAACGCCTCTTCGGTCGGCAGATTATAGCGGCGCGCAAAGATATAGGCGACAAACATCAACCCCGCCGCCCCCAAAAGGCCCGGCACCACACCGGCGACAAAAAGCTGCTCTACCGAGGTGTTGGCCGAGGCCGCGTAAAGGATCATCGGGATCGACGGCGGGATAATAATCGCCAGCGAGGCCGAGGAT
>CBDTZA010000476.1:0-2113 GCA_965364785.1 uncultured Roseovarius sp.
GATGGAAGATGACGCCGAGGTCATCACCGAGGCCGAATTGGCGCTTAAGGTGTTGGCCAAGCGGGCTGCGGCCAAAGAGCTTGAGGCGCTGCTTGATGGCGAGGCGGATGCCAATGACACCTTCCTTGAGATCAACGCAGGGGCGGGGGGCACAGAATCGTGTGACTGGGCTTCGATGCTGGCGCGGATGTATGTGCGGTGGGCCGAAAAACGCGGTTACACCGTCGAGCTTCAGTCGGAAAGTTCCGGCGACGAGGCCGGCATCAAATCGGCGGCCTATAAGATCAGCGGCCATAACGCCTATGGTTGGCTGAAATCGGAATCGGGCGTGCACCGCCTTGTGCGCATCTCGCCGTTTGATTCGGCGGCCAAGCGGCACACCTCGTTTAGCTCGATCTGGGTCTATCCGGTGGTGGACGACAATATCGAGATTGAGGTGAACCCCGCCGATATCCGCATTGATACCTATCGCAGTTCGGGCGCGGGCGGTCAGCATGTGAACACCACCGACTCGGCTGTGCGCATCACCCACCACCCCACCGGCATCGTGGTGACCAGTTCGGAAAAATCCCAGCACCAGAACCGCGACATTGCGATGAAAGCCTTGAAATCGCGGCTTTATCAGATGGAGCTTGACCGCCGCAACGCCGCCATCAACGCCGCCCATGACGCCAAGGGCGATGCGGGATGGGGCAGCCAGATCCGGTCTTACGTGCTTCAGCCCTACCAGATGGTCAAGGATTTGCGCACCAATGTGGAAACCTCTGATACCAAGGGCGTGCTGGATGGGGACCTGGATCAGTTCATGGCCGCCACTCTGGCGATGAACGTGAGCGGCAAATCGCGCGCCGAGGCGCAGGGCGAGGGCTAAGTTTTTCCCGCATTGGTTGCGTGGGCCCGGTCTTGCCCGCCATGATGGGCGATTTCTTTTGTGGTGCGGTCAAATCAGGCGGTTGCGCGCGACGCGTGGCTATGCTTTGCCTATGGGCATAGATTTTAAAATTCCATATGTTTTGGCGCTTTGGTGCTTCCAACCGACGCTTTGAACGACTAGATAAAACCAATGAAATTGCCGGGGGCGCGCAACCTGCCCCCGAGACAGGGAGAAATAGACATGCTGAACAACATTGGCCTTCCCGGCCTTCTTTTGATCGCCGTTGTGGTGCTTGTGCTTTTCGGGCGCGGCAAGATTTCGTCGCTGATGGGCGAAGTGGGCAAGGGCATCACCTCGTTCAAAAAGGGCGTCTCTGAGGGCACCAAAGAGCTTGAAGATGAATCCAAAGAGTCGGCCGAAGACGTGCGTGACGTGACGCCGGCCAACGACAAAGACAAGGTCTGAACCCCATATGTTCGACCTTGGCTGGACCGAGCTACTGCTGATCGGCATCGTGGCGTTGATCGTCGTGGGCCCGAAAGACCTGCCCGGAATGTTCCGTGCGGTGGGTAAATTCATCGGCAAAGCCAAGGGCATGGCGCGGGAATTCAGCTCTGCCATGAATGACGCCGCCGAAGGGTCCGGGGTGGACGACATTAAAGAGACGCTGCGCAAGGCGGCCAATCCGATGAAAAGCGCGATGAATGAGGTCAAAAAGACCACAGACAGCGTGACGCGTGATCTTAACGAGAGCACCAAACCAAAGCTGAGCGAAGAGCGTAAGGCGCAGGCCGATAAAATCCGCGACAAGGCCGCCGAAATGGCCAGCAGCCGCAAGGCGGCAGAGGCCAAGGCCGAGGCCGTCAAGACAGAGCCCGCCAAGGCCGCGCCCAAAGCCAAGGCTAAAGCCAAGGCAGCGCCAAAAACCAAGACAGCGCCAAAAGCCAAGGCTAAAACCCAGACCAAAGCGAGCGCAAAAACAAATGCCGAGGATAAGGCATGACCACCGGCAAGGATATCGAGGATAGCAGTGCCCCGCTGATTGAACATCTGGCGGAACTGCGCAACCGGCTGATCCATTCGGTCGTGGCCTTTATTATCGGCATGGTGATCTGCTTTACCATAGCGACGCCGCTGTTCAATTTCCTGACCGAGCCGCTATGTACAGTTCTGGCCGATCGCGGGCAGGATTGCGACCTGATCTTTATCAGCCCGCAAGAGGGCTTCTTTGTCGCCATC
>CBDTZA010000477.1:0-2112 GCA_965364785.1 uncultured Roseovarius sp.
TGCGAAAAGCTTGAGCATGCAGCGCCCGACACCGGCCGCTTTGCTCATCTGATCCGCGAAACCGTCAGCATCGACGCGCGCATCAGCGCGCTTGAGGCCCTGTGGGAGGTGGTGTTATCCGATGGCGCCAGCCAGCCCGAGGAATTGCAGGTGCTTGATGCCGCCCGCGAGGCGATGGGGCTTAGCCACGCCGATAGCGACACCGCACGCACCCTGGCCGAAAACAGTTAAATAGGTATTGGCCCTCCACGACTTGCGCCCTATACCTATGGCATGTTTGGCGAATTTCTCAGAAAGCTGGTTCAACCAGCCCCGGAGCCGCTGGCCGATGCGGATGCACGGCTGGCCCTGTCGGCCCTTTTGGTGCGCGTCGCGCGCAGCGATGGCAATTATGCCGCCAATGAAATCATCCGTATCACCCGGATCATTGCCGCGCGCTATGGGCTGAGTAAACCCGATGCCGAGGCCCTGCGTCAGCAGGCCGAATATCTTGAGGCCGAGGCCCCCGATACCGTGCGCTTTACCCGCGCGATCAAGGACGCGGTGCCTTATGATGACCGGCTTGGCGTGATTGAGGCGCTTTGGCAGGTGGCCCTGGCCGATGGCGTGCGCGAGGCCGATGAGGATGCGCTTTTGCGGCTTGTGGCCAACCTTTTGGGCGTCTCGGATCTCGATAGCGCAATGGCGCGCAAAAGGATGACGCCGCCCGCATGATCGCAAGCCTGCCGATGTATGACCGCCCCGAGACGGCCGCGGCCAATAACAGACTCTGGCAGGGCGTGCGCGACCGTCTTGGGCATGGCCCCGATCACCTTAACCGTGAGGGCGATGTCTGGGACCACTGGCAAAGCCCCGATCTTATCCTGTCGCAAACCTGTGGCTATCCTTACCGCGCGCGCCTGCATGGGCGCGTCACGCTTGTCGGCACGCCGGTGCTTGACCTGCCCGATTGCCCGCCGGGATACTATTACAGCGTGTTTGTCGTGCGCGATGATGATCCGCGCGCGGCGCCCAAGGATTTCGCGACCGACCGGCTTGCCTATAACGAGGCCCTGTCGCAATCGGGTTGGGCCGCACCGCAAGCCTATGCAATTGCGCAGGGTTTCAGCTTTTCCAACCCGGTGCATAGCGGCGCGCACCGCGCCTCGGCGCTCGCCGTGGCCGAAAACCGTGCCGATATCGCCGCGCTTGACGCGCTAAGCTGGCAGATGATGCAGCGCTATGACCCATTCGCGGCCTCGCTTCGGGTGATAGCGCAGACGCCCCCCACGCCGACCCTGCCCTATATCACAGCCCTTGGGCGTGCCCCCGCGCCGGTCTTTGCCGCGCTCGGGTCGGCCATTTCCGGGCTATCAAAGGATGATCGCACAACCCTTGGGATAAACGGCCTTATTCGGATCGAGCCCGAGATCTACCTTGTACAGCCCAATCCCGCACCACCGCCGCCGAATTGAGAGCACTTTGCGGCATTCCGGAGCCTAAGCAGTGAAATCAACCGTTTTGCACGTTGCATTGGCCCATTTTTTCGGCCCTATTAACACCTGATCCGAATAAATAACCGAAACGGAACCCCGCCTTGCCAGATACGACACCGGTCCTTGAAATCAGCAACCTGCACAAGGCCTATGGGGCGCTTGAGGTCATCAAGGGCGTTTCGATCACCGCACGCAAGGGCGATGTTGTGTCACTTATCGGGTCATCCGGCTCTGGCAAATCGACGGTGCTGCGCTGTGCCAACCTTCTGGAAGACAGCCAGCAGGGCGATATCCTGTTCAAGGGCGAGCCGGTGAAATGGCGCGGTGAGGGGCTGAACCGGCACCCCGCCGATCCGGCGCAGGTGCTGCGCATCCGCACCAATCTTTCGATGCTGTTTCAACAGTTTAACCTCTGGGCGCATTTGACCATCCTGCAAAACGTGATGGAGGCCCCGGTGACCGTTCTGGGGCGCGACCGCGCCGAGGTCGAGGCCGCCGCGCGCAAGCATCTCGACAAGGTCGGGATCGGCGACAAATGCGATGTGTTCCCCGCCCAGCTTTCTGGTGGCCAGCAACAGCGCGCCGCAATCGCGCGCGCGCTCTGCATGGAACCCGAAGCGCTGTTGTTCGACGAACC
>CBDTZA010000478.1:0-2101 GCA_965364785.1 uncultured Roseovarius sp.
AGACCGTTGCGCCGGGTGTCGGCGCGCTGCGTCTGCGGCTGGTGGCGACCAAGGGCGGCGCGCCGTTCACCCTCAAGGGCGAGGATGGCAAATACCTGCCGCATGTGATGCTTGATCTGGATTACTGGGCGCTTATCCCGACCTGACCCGGATTACGCGCGCGCTCTTTGCTTCTCCTGTCCCGCATTCATGGCACCCTGTCCCGATCTAGGTGAACGGAGGTCCGGATGCCGGATGGTCACGACAGCGCGCCTGCGCAAATCCCCGGCTGGCATCATGTGCCAGAGGTGCCGATTCAGCTTTGGCGGTCAGGTGTGCGACAACATGTTCTGGACCCTGACCAGTGGCGTTGGCTTCACCACCAGATGCATCACCGCTATTTCGAGGTGCATTACGGCAATCTGGAAATGCCCTGGGACAAGTGGTTTGGTTCGTTCCACGACGGCACGCCCGAGGCGCATGAGCGCCTCAAAGGCCGGCGGCAACAGCGCGCGTGATCAGGGGATCAGGCTGTTGAGCAGGAAAAAGATCAGCCCCGACATCAGCGCGGCGGCGGGCACGGTGATCACCCAGGCCGCGATGATGGTCATGAAGTGGCTGCGGCGCACAAGCTTGCGGCGGCGGCTTTCTTCGGGGGCAATGCGGGTCGGTTCGGGCCGCGCGCTTTTGAGCAGCTTGCGCCGCCGTTCCATGTGCCATTCGCGGTAGAATCCGACGCCAAAGACCGCACCCACCGCGATATGGGTCGAACTTACCGGCAGGCCAAGCCAGCTTGCCACGATCACGGTGATCGCGGCAGACAGGGCGACGCAATAGGCGCGCATCGGGTTGAGCTTGGTAATCTGACCACCGACCATGCGAATGAGCTTGGGGCCAAACAGGAACAGGCCAAAGGAAATCCCAAAGGCGCCGATTACCATCACCCAAGTGGGAATCGCCACCTTGTCAGCGAAATCGCCCGCATTGGCGGCATGCACAATCGCGGCCAGCGGGCCAACCGCATTGGCCACATCATTGGCGCCATGCGCAAAGGACAAAAGGGCGGCAGAAAACACCAGCGGAATCGAGAACAGAATTTTGACCGACTTGTTGCGGTTCTCCATGCCCTCGGATTGCCGCCGGATCAGCGGGCGGGTGATCGCATAGGTCGCCAGCCCCAGGACCGCACCGATCATAAGGGCGGTGGTCATGTCGATCTTGATGATCTTCTTGAGGCCCTTGAGGGCGAGGTATGCGGCAAAGGTGCCCGCCATGATACCGACCAGAATAGGCACCCAACGGCGCGCGGCGGCGATCTTGTCGTCCTGATAGAGAATGCGATCCTTGATCACGGCGAGAAAGATTGCGGCCACAACCCCGCCCAGCACCGGCGAGATCACCCAGCTGGCGGCAATCGCGCCCATGGTGGACCAGTTGACCGCCGACAGCCCCGCCGCCGCAATCCCCGCGCCCATGACCCCGCCCACGACCGAATGCGTGGTCGAAACCGGCGCGCCAAGCCATGTGGCAAGGTTGATCCAGAGCGCGGCACTCAGAAGGGCGGCCATCATTGCCCAGATAAAGCTATGGGTCTCAGCGACGCTGGTGGGGTCGATAATGCCCTTGGAAATGGTAGAGACCACATCGCCACCCGCCAAAAGAGCGCCTGCGCTTTCGAATATGGCGGCGATAATGATCGCGCCGCCCATGGTCAGCGCATTGGCGCCCACCGCCGGGCCCATATTGTTGGCCACGTCATTGGCGCCGATATTGATCGCCATATAGGCGCCAATCACGGCCGCCGCGATCACCACCATGTTGACCGGGAGCTGCCCAAACAGCAGGGCCGCCGCAAAACCGGCCAGCACCATGAAGGCCAGCGCGATGCCCGGCGCCACCAGAGGCCGCGAGACATAGGCGGTGGCATATTCGACCTGAGAAATCTTGTTCAGGTCCTTGTCGACGGTGTTCCAGTTTTTGCTGTCAGGTGAATCAGCCACGTACACGCCCCCGGTTTGATTGGCTCTCGGGTAGGCGGTTCAGTGCGTCAGATCAATCATCTTGTCGGGCCAAGAGGCGAAAGTGTTACATTTGCCGCAGAATGTCCTGCAATCCGGGTTCC
>CBDTZA010000479.1:0-2101 GCA_965364785.1 uncultured Roseovarius sp.
GCCTCGATCAGGGCGCGCGCCAGCGGCGAAAAGGCCGCAATCAGGTGTTGCGCAGGGTCTGACTCATCTTCGCCGACGATGGTATAGGTGGTCTCGCGTCCCTCGTCGTCACCCACGGTGACCGACGCGCCAAAGCGCACCTGATCACTTGGCCCCTCGGGCGGGGGCACAAGGATCGCAGTGTTCAGCCGCGCTTCGACATAGCGCAGATCGCGTTCGGCCACGGCCAGCGGGTGCAGGTCATCAAGGAACTCACGCCCCTCGCGCAGGCGACGCAGCTCTGCCTCAAGGCTGGCATGACGCGCCTTGAGCGCGGCCAGACCCTGCGGCGTGACGTGGTTGGGGTGGTTGCTGATCGGCAGGTCAGGCAGGCGTTCCGGCGTGCTGCCGTCATCCTCTTTGGTAAAGGCCTTGTTCATCGCGCTACCTTACCAGAACTTCGAGCGGATCATACCCCATGCCCCGCGCAAAGGCGACATGGGCAAGGCTATCGGGCTTGATGCGCAGGCCGGTGATTTCATCCTCGGTGACAAAGCGGCGGCGGTTGACGACGGCTTCGGGGTCTTGCCACTCATCGCTCAACTCACCTTCGGTGATGGTGCAGCGAAAGAAAATCTCGACCTGATGAAAGCCGGTTGTCGGCTCGTGAAATTCGTTCACAAGGCAGGGCGGGCCGACGCGGATGCGCAATCCGGTTTCCTCGTAAACCTCGCGTTGCAGGTTTTCGGGCAGGGACGCGCCCACCTCGGCGCCGCCGCCGGGGGCACACCACAGATCGCTTTGCTGGCCCGGAAAGGCATTGACCAGCAAAAGCCGTTTATCCTGAATAATCACGGCGCGGGTGGCAAGGCGGATGGGCAAAGCGGCAACTCCGGATAGGAAAGGGCTGTTCAGGCAGGTCAAATATACCTATCTGAACAGCATGAAACAGATGCTTTTTGCCCTTGGTCTTTGTGCCACCCTGTTTGGCACGCCCGCGCGCGCGGATTGCGTGGTGTTGCTGCATGGGTTGGCACGCTCGGATACCTCGTTCCTCGTCATGCAAGAAGCGCTTGAAGAGGCGGGCTATGACGTCTTCACCCCCGATTATCCCTCGACCGAAGAGCGGATCGCGCAGCTTGCCGAAGAGACCCTGCCCTTTGGGGTGCGGGTGTGCGGCAAAACCAAGGTGCATTTCGTGACCCATTCGATGGGCGGCATCCTGCTGCGGCTTTGGCTCAAGGACAACCGGCCCGAGGATATGGGCCGCGTGGTCATGCTTGGGCCGCCCAACCATGGCAGTGAACTTGTTGACGAACTGGGCGGGCTCGAGCTTTTTCAATGGATCAACGGCCCGGCCGGCGCACAGCTTGAGACCGGACCGGGCGGTGTGCCGGCACAACTTCCGCCGGTGGATTTTGAGCTTGGGGTGATTGCCGGCACGCGCTCGCTTAACCCCTATTATTCCAGCGTGATTGACGGGCCGGATGACGGCAAGGTGTCGGTTGCCTCGACGAAGGTCGAAGGCATGGCCGATCATCTGACCCTGCCGGTGACGCATACCTTTATGATGAACAACCCGCTTGTGATTGCTCAGGTTGAAAACTTTCTGCGCGACGGGGCGTTTGATCATGATCTGACGCTTGGCGATGTCCTGTGGGGCTGGATCGAGGAATGAGCGCGGTTGACCTTACGTTGACCGGCGCACAGATCTTGCGCCCCGAAGGGCTAAGTGATCGGCCGCTGGTGGTAAGTGGTGGATTGATCGGCGAGGCGCCCGCGGGTCGCAGGGTCGATCTGAGTGGTTTTCTGGTCCTGCCGGGGATTGTCGACGTGCATGGCGACGGGTTCGAGCGCCACCTTGCCCCGCGACGCGGTGCGATGAAGGATCTCGGTGAGGGCCTGACCGCCGCCGAGGCAGAGTTGGGCGCAAACGGCATCACCACCGCCACGCTGGCGCAGTTCTATAGCTGGGAAGGCGGCATGCGGGGGCCGGAATTTGCCGAGCGCGTCTTTACCGGCATGGCAAAGCTGCGCGATCAGGTGGTGACCGATCTGCGCGCACAGCTTCGCTTTGAGGTGTCGATGCTGGGTGATTACGCGGCCGTGGCCGAGATGGTCG
>CBDTZA010000480.1:0-2096 GCA_965364785.1 uncultured Roseovarius sp.
AGCACCCCGCCCGCCGCAAGCGTCATCACAAAGCCATGCGCCGGGTCGCGCAGCACGCCGATCAAAAGTTCCACCAGCCCGCCCACGACCATGGTTTCCACCAGAAATCCGGGACTGGCCATGCGGGTGGCGGCGCGGGCCACGGCGTCAGCGTCGCAAAGATTCAGCGCCACTAGCCCGGCCTCGGATTTATGCGCGGTACCCTGACCTTTGAGGGCCACCGGAAAGCCAAGCTGCGCGGCGGTTTCGGCGGCCTCTTGCGGGGTGGTGGCCGCCTGTAGCGCGGGCACCGACAGGCCGAAACCGGCCAGCGTGCGCTTGGCTTCACCCTCGGATAGCATGCGCAAGGGGCCCGGCGCGCCGGGGAGCAGGATCGGTTGCGCCACATCGCGCACCTCGCCCAACCGGGCGGCAAGCTCGATCGCGGTCAACCCCTCGTCAAGCCCGATCAGAGGGATCAGCCCGGCGGCAAGACACCGTTCGATTATCGGCTCGGGCAAGGTCTCGGGCAGGGTGGACAAAAGTGCCAGCGGTTTACCTGCGCGCGCGCGCGCAGCGCCGCCAGCCTCGATGACGCAATCCCACGCCCCCGGATCACACCGATCGCTGCGTGGGAAATCAACGATGACACAGCCCATCGCCACATCGCCCGCCAGCATGGCCGCGAATGTATCGGTCATACGCGCCACATCGCCCCATATGAAAGTGTGGTAATCCAAAGGGTTGGCCAATGCCACACGAGGGCCAAGCGCCGCGCGCAGGCCCTCGACCTGAGCGGTCTCAAGCGGTGGAAAGACGAGGTCACGTCCCACGGCACTATCCGCCATCAGGCTGGCCTCGCCCCCCGAACACGACAGCGACACGATCCGATTTGAGGGCAGAGGCCCCGCCAGATGTAAGAGCTTGAGCGTCTCAAGCAGGGCAGGCAGGCCCTCGACCTGCGCCACGCCGAGGCGAGCCAAAAGGGCGCGCGCACCTGCGTCTGATCCCGCGAGCGAAGCGGTGTGCGAGATCGCCGCCACGCGCGCCTGTTCGGATTTGCCTGCCTTGAGCGCCACAATGGGTTTGCCAAGCGCACGCGCCTCTTGGGCCAGCGTCTCGAACGCTGTCAGATCGCCGATGCCCTCGATATGCAGGCCAAGAGCGGTGACGCGGCTATCGGCCAAGAGCGCACGGCCCAGTTGCGAGAGGCCAAGTTGTGCCTGATTGCCCGCCGTCATCAGATAGGCAATCGGCAGGCCGCGCGACTGCATGCTAAGATTGATCGCGATATTGGAGCTTTGCGTCAGGATCGCCACACCGCTATCCACCTGACGCCCACCATGCTGATCCGGCCATAACAGCGCGCCATCGAGATAGTTGATGAAGCCATAACAGTTGGGTCCGATGATCGGCATCTCGCCTGCGGCCTCCAGCAACCGGTCCTGCAAGGCATCCCCGTCGCCGGTCTCGGCCTGCATCTCGCGAAAGCCGCTGGCAAAGCAGACTGCGCCGCCGGCTCCCATGGCCGAGAGGCGCGCAACCACATCCAGCGTGGTCTCGCGATTGACGCCGATGAATACCGCATCCGGCACGCCGGGCAGATCGTCAAGATTGGTAAAGGTCGCACGACCTGCGATCTCGGGGCGCGTGGGATGAACCGGCCAGACCAGCCCGCGATAGCCGATCTTGCCACATTGCTCGAGCACCGAAGCACACCAGGTGCCACCGCCGACGACCGCGATTGAAGCAGGGCGCAAGAGCCGCGAGAGATCACGCATATCGGGCCTCGCACCAGAAAAGCTTTGGGCCTCCGGCGGGGATATTTTCAGCCAGAAGAAACGGGGAAGGGACGACGCCACTCCCCCGCTCCGGGAAACACGCAGGCGCGCTTCTCCTGGCACGGTCATCGGCGTCCCCGCCTGTACCGTGGCCACAGATTGGCGGAAAAGGGTTAATAATCCCTTGTTTCTTCTGGCTGAAAATATCCCCGCCGGAGGCATGAATACTTTTTTGGTCTGTCATTGCCTCAGGCTCCTAAGGGGCGAAGAAGATCGCGACTGATGATATGGCGCTGAATTTCGCTGGTCCCGTCCCAGATCCGTTCGACCCGCGCG